>NZ_AKJR01000085.1:0-5184 GCF_000282235.1 Pseudomonas sp. GM24
GCAAAGCACTTTCAGGTCGGTGAACCTCTCCAATATTCCCCATTCAGTCCCCTCTCCCTCTGGGAGAGGGTTAGGGTGAGGGGCTTCTAAACGGTCACACCGAAAGCCGCAACCGCGCCAAATCCCTTAACGGCGGCGCACCAAACAGCCGGCTGTACTCGCGGCTGAACTGCGACGGACTTTCATACCCCACGCGATACCCCGCCGCCGAAGCCTCCAGCCCCTCGGCCAGCATCAGGCGCCGCGCCTCTTGCAGGCGCAATTGCTTCTGATACTGCAGCGGGCTCATCGCCGTCATCGCCTTGAAACGGTGATGCAAGGTCGAGACGCTGAGGTTCACTTCCTTGGCCAGATCATCAATGCGCAACGGCTGCTCGAAGTTGCCGTTAAGCCATTTGATCGCCTGGCTGATGCGATGGCTCTGACTGTTGGCAATCGCGATTTCATACAAGCGATGCCCCTGCGGACTGCGCAGCAGGCGATAAAGAATCTCCCGGCGAATCAGCGGTGCGAGCATGGCGATGTCTTTCGGCGCATCGAGCAAACGTGCCAGACGCAGCACGGCATCGAGCATCGAACTGTCGATCTGCTCGACATACAAACCACGCCCGGTCGGCCGAGTCGGTACGCCCATGGGGCCGGCGTCAGCGATCAGCGCGGTGATTTCTGTCGGGTCGATATCCAGGCGCACAGCGAGGATCGGTTCCTCCGGCGAGACATTGACCACGCGCCCGCTCAGCGGCATCGAAACCGACACCACCAGATAATTCAGCGGGTCGTAGTTGAAGAACTCGTCGGCCAGGCGCACCTCTTTGCGCCCCTGCGCCATGATGCACAGCGCCGGTTGCGCGAGCACCGGGGCAAAGTCGTGGGATTTTGTGTGGCGCGACATGAACAGCGAGCCGATGGCGGTCTCGTAGCTGCCATCGTCGGTGGTATTGCGGCGGATGATCGCCGCCAGTTCCGCACGCTGTTTTTCCATGTCAGCGCTGGGTTCGGCTTGAAAACGATCGAATGACGTCATGCACGGCATCCTCGGCAGGGGAGGTGGAATGGAGCAGAGCATATGTTTGTGCAAGCGCCAGCGGTAGACACATCCTGCGAAATGCTTGCCTGATTCTGCCCGGAGCTGTTTTCGCGCCTGTCGCGATTCAACCCTTTAGGAGCTGCCGAAGGCTGCGATCTGTTGATCTTTAAAGCAAAATCAAAAGATCGCAGCCTTCGGCAGCTCCTACACAAAACGCGTATGACAACCGTGTGACGCCGTTTTACAGGTTGTTACAGCTTCTGGATGCAGTCTCGCAGGATTGTGCAACGCGGCGGCAGGAATCGACTAACGGCGGCCGGCGTGCGGCCCTTAACCTTTGAACCTGTCGCAGCCCGTCCCCCGGCTGCCACTCGACTCCCTGGGAGGGTTGAACATGTCCAAGCAGATTCCCGTCAGTCATATGGCCTTCGTTCGAGCGCGCGCCGGGCGTTCGGCGGAACTCGGTGTACGCCTGAGCGCGTTGATCGATCCGTCCCGCGCCGCCCCCGGTTGCCTGAGCTTTGCCTTGCAGCATTCGCAGTGTGATCCGGAGTTGTGGCTGGTCTCCGGGTTCTGGAGCAGTCAGCAAATGATGACCAACTATTTCAACAGCCCGTCGATGGAAGTATTCGCCGAGCTGGTGCAGGAGCTGGTGGTCAACAGCCTCGACTTCCACACTTTCAAGGACGTGTCGGCGGCGCAAGCCCTCGGCCAATGCCCGGCGCCGGTACACAAACTCGTCGGTTGAGGGTTTAATGTCCGGCTTAATTTGTCTGAGCCGGGATGTGTGACATGGCACGTAAAGAGTTCGAGCACTTCGAAGCAGTTTCCGCAGTCGTCCCCGTCGAGTTGGGCGGCAACAAGGGCTATCACGCGGCAATCGCGGTCAAGGCCCTGGTCGATGGCGGCGCACCACGCTTTCACAAACTGCTGAATGATCAAGTCTTCCCCGGCGCGATTGCTGCCGATGAAGCAGCCATCAATGAGCTGGATAACCTCAAGGGCGTCACTGAAGACGCCGACTTGATCTGGTAACGCGTTACTTGTTTGCGCCCGGACGCCACATCTTGAACAGGGCCTCAGGCCCCAGCTGGAAGTAGTCCGCCGGCCCGCCGCCGCGCAGAATCGGTTCTGCCGCGGCGGTGTCGTAGATGCCATCCTTCAACAGCCACTTGGCGATGTGCACGGCGACCACTTCGCCGAGGATCAGCCAGCTCGGCACCGTCTCGCCATCAGCGCGCTGCAATTGAATGATCTGCGTGACCTTGCACTCGAAGGACACCGGACTTTCGGCCACCCGTGGCACCGAAATCACCTTTGACGCGACGGTCGTCAATCCCGCCAACTCAAACTCGTTGACCTCAGGCGCGACCATCGCGCAGCTCTGATTCATCTGTTCGGCCAGCGGGCGGGTGGCGAGGTTCCAGACGAACTCGCCGGTCTGCTCGATGTTGTTCAGGCTGTCTTTGCGCCCGACGCTGGAAAAACCGATGATCGGCGGAATGTAGTTGAAGGCGTTGAAGAAACTGTACGGCGCCAGGTTCAACCGGCCGTTGGCATCCTGTGAAGAAATCCAGCCGATAGGCCTTGGACCGACGATGGCGTTGAACGGATCGTGGGGCAGACCGTGGCCGTTGGCGGGTTCGTAGAAGTGGATGTCATCGGGCATGGAGGGTGAGTTCCTGAGGCTGCGTTTCGGATGCAGCCATAGTGCAAGGACGCCCGGCATATTTCCAGCCAGACGCAAAACCCCGTGTAGGAGCTGCCGAAGGCTGCGATCTTTTGATTTTGCTTTTAAAGATCAAGATCAAAAGATCGCAGCCTTCGGCAGCTCCTACAGGGGATTTGTGTATTTGAGGAAATTATCATGCCCCAGAAATGACTAAGCCCGGCCAAGGCCGGGCTGTGAGAGGACTGCTGATACTTAGCTGATGGCAGCGGCGGTGCCGGTTTTGTCGAAGCCGTCAGCAGCAACCGTTTTACCCAGATTGGTCTTGTCGAAACCATCGGCAGCCACAGCTTTACCAATGTTGGTTTTATCAAAACCGTCAGCGGCGTAAGTACCCGAGTGGCTGGTTTCAATGGCCGCGCTGGCGCCGCTGATGAAGTCGGCAGATTTGGTTTTGTCCGAGCCGTCGGCAGCGAAAGTGTTGGCGGCCAGTACGGACAGGGTCAGGGCGAGGATCAGTTTGGTTTTCATGTCGGTTACTCCAGATTCGTTGGCGATGTGTCTTGCATGGGTTTAATGCTACGCCAACTAAATTGATTAAAAAGCGCAAAATAATGCTAAAAATAATCGATTAACTTGATATTAAGGGCGGCGCGTTGAATTCGCTTTCGTCGTCGGAGCGAGCGTCGCGCAGGTCATCGATCAGGTGATTGCAGAATGAGCGGGCAGCATTAATTAGCGATTAATCGCGTTGCGGCGTGTGTGAGGATTTTTTCATGCAGGTCTGGATAACGCGGTGACCCCATTCGCGAGCAGGCTCGCTCCCACAGGAAAAATGCATTCCAAATGTGGGAGCGAGCCTGCTCGCGAAGAGTCCATCACAGTCACCGTTGCAGTGGCTGTGAAAACCCGATCAGTCAGTCACGATTCGCGAATGTTTCTGGGTGTCCTTCATGGTGATGTACACCAGCAACGACACTGCGATGCACGCGGTCACGTACCAGTAGTAACCGGTTTCCATGCCGATGCTCTTGAACCACAGCGCGATGTATTCGGCGGTGCCGCCGAAGATCGATACGGTCAGTGCGTACGGTAGGCCGACGCCCAGGGCGCGGATTTCAGTCGGGAACAATTCAGCTTTGACCACCGCGTTGATCGAGGTGTAGCCGCTGACGATGATCAGCGCCGCCATGATCAGGAAGAACGCGCCCCACCAGGTTTGAATGGTGTGCAGGGTCATCAGGATCGGCACGGTGAAGATCGTCCCCAGCACGCCGAAGGCGATCAGGATCGGACGACGACCGATCTTGTCCGAGAGGCCACCGATGATCGGTTGCAGGCACATGAACAGGAACAGCGTGGCGGCAGAAATGGTGGTCGAGTCGGAGATGCTCATGCCGACCGTGTTCACCAGGTATTTCTGCATGTAAGTGGTGTAGGTGTAGAACGCCAAGGTGCCGCCCATGGTCAGGCCGACCACGGTCAGCAGCTCTTTGGGGTGGCGCATCAAGGTGCGCATGGCGCTTTCCTTGGACTTTTCTTTCTTGGTGAACGACTCGGTTTCTTCCATGCCACGACGCAGGTACAGCGCCACGACTGCACACAGCGCGCCGATGGCGAACGGAATACGCCAGCCCCATGCGTACAGCTGTTCAGTGGTCAGCACGTTCTGCAGCACGATCAGTACGCCCAGCGCGATGAGCTGGCCGGAGATCAGGGTCACGTACTGGAAGCTGGAGAAGAAGCCGCGACGTTCCTTGGTCGCCATCTCCGAGAGATAGGTCGCCGAGGTGCCGTATTCGCCACCGACCGACAGGCCTTGCAGCAGTCGCGCGAACACCAGCAGGATCGGCGCGCCGATGCCGATGGTTTCGTAGTTCGGGCTGAGGGCGATCAGCAGCGAGCCGAAGCACATCAGGTAGACCGAGGCCATCAGGGCTTTTTTACGTCCGACCTTGTCGGCGTACATGCCCATCAGCCAGCCACCGATCGGACGCATCAGAAAGCCGACGGCGAAGATCGCAGCGGTGTTCATCAGTTGGGCGGTGGTGGAACCGGCAGGGAAAAAGGTTTTCGCGAAGTACAGGGAGAAGGCGGCATACACATACCAGTCGTACCACTCGACCATGTTGCCGACGGAACCGCTGAAGATCGATTTGATCCGGCTGGCGGTGGTTCTTTCTTTGGCCGGCACGGCAGCCGACCCAAGTGGCAGGGCGTTGGAGTTATCCATTGAAGGATCCTTCGTTTAATTGTTTTTGTGGAGCGCGTTGGAACGCAGCCTGCGAGGGCTATAGCAGGAGGTGTGCCAACGGGGGGAGGGCCGGTTTAGAGGGCCGAGCGGGTTGGGGTGAGCGGGATATCGCCGAAGGATTTAGTTTGATGAGCGGATTTCCGCTTATTGGGGCGAAGATCAAAAGCCCCTCACCCTAACCCTCTCCCAGGGGGAGAGGGGACTGACCGAGTGGATTGTTCGAGTTACACCGAC
>NZ_AKJR01000086.1:0-14282 GCF_000282235.1 Pseudomonas sp. GM24
CTCGCGATAGCGGTCTGACAGTTGAATTATCAGTGTCTGACACTCCGCTATCGCGAGCAGGCTCACTCCTACAAGGAAATGTGCTCAGGGCTTAACTTTGCGTCCGGCCATGTGCTGGAGATACCCCACAAGCATTTCCAAATCCCCCTCCGGCAAAACCTCTACCGAAAACCCCGGCATCTTCGCCTGCGGCCACTGCCGCAGACTCTGCGGATCGCGAATGTAACGCTTCAAGAAATCCACGCCGAAATACTCGGTCGGGTTATACGGAATGTTCAGGTCCGGCCCGAATTGCGCGTCCCCCGCGCCGTTTAACCGGTGACACGCCAGACAGTTCTTCTGAAACAGCGCAAACCCCAGATTCACCGGGTCATTCGCCTTCAACGCAGGATCCGGTAGCAGGGCCGGGAAGCGTTCGGCCACGGGTGCCATGCGCTTGATGCTCGCGACCTGGAATGGCCATTGCTCCGGGCTGATATTGCCGGCCTGCGGATCGGTCCAGACCAGATAGAACGGCCCGGCGCTGTGCTTGCCCTCAGACAGCGCTGGCCAGGGCTGAGCCGGATCCTCAATGGCCAGCCAGGCCCGTGCGCCTTTTGAATTGAGCAGCGGCGCTGCAGCCAACTCGGCGGCAAAGCCGTCCAGTGCCACCGCTTGCAGGTGATCTTGCGGTTTGATCCCGGTCAGCAGCGCAGCCACGGGCACGGCGCGATAGGTCATGTCCTTCTTGTAGGACACATCGTTTTTGATGGTGAGGGTTTGTACCTGAGGATGCTTGAGCAATGCCTCGGTCTGCCAGGTGCGGCTGCTTGCGCCCAGTTGCAGATCCAACTGTGCGGCAGACAAGGGCATGCTCAGCAGCATGGCCCCGAACACAATAAGCGCTTTCAAATGGTCGCCGTCCATGTCGTGGGAGTGCGCCAAGGTTGGCACAGCCACGCTGGCCCGGGTAGCGGGCCAGTCACATTTTCAGTGGCGATAAACAGCACCTGCCGCTCGATTCAGCCGATGACCTTGGTCAGATTCGGCAAAATCAACAACAGCGTCGTGGCGAAAAGAATGAGCCCTGCTTGACGAACTTTCGGTTGCTTGAACATGGCTTGACCGCCTTTATTGTTATTTCCTGATGCTTGCCTGCATATCCATGACGGCAAGCGCTGCACTTCCTGTTGAAGAACGTCTGCCTCGGCAAAACCCGACGACCATGACGTACATGTTCTACATTAGGGGCCACGTCACGCTTGGCTTAGATCCATTTCATATGGAGCGCTTGCCATGTGCGATAAAAAAGGCATGAGGCTTATTGCCAGCTTCTTTGCCGCCCGCTGGCTAGACAACTCGCCGACCTGAACCGGTTCACCTGACAGTTAATGACCGTCCGTCTGAGCGTGTGGGTCAAGCGCATTGAGCACTGTGGTCATTGAATCCATGGCCGCTCGGGCCAAGAGTGGGGACACAAGCAATCACTCCCCGCACAGGTTCGAGGACGTCATGACCCAAGCTTTGATATTCGATGCGTTACGCACGCCCCGTGGCAGAGGCAAGGCCGATGGCGCCTTGCACAGCGTCAAACCGGTGAATCTGGTTGCCGGTCTGCTGACCGCGCTGCAAGAACGCACCTCGCTCGATACCAGTCAGGTCGATGACGTGGTGCTCGGCTGCGTCACGCCGATTGGCGATCAAGGCTCGGACATTGCCAAAACCGCTGTGCAAGTGGCCGATTGGGATGTCAGCGTTGCCGGTGTGCAGATCAACCGCTTTTGCGCCTCGGGCCTGGAAGCGGTCAACCTCGGCGCGATGAAAGTACGCTCGGGTTTCGAAGATCTGGTGGTGGTCGGCGGTGTCGAGTCGATGTCGCGGGTGCCGATGGGCAGCGACGGCGGCGCCTGGGCGCTCGATCCGCAGACTAATCTGCACAGTCATTTCACTCCGCAAGGCGTCGGTGCCGACCTGATCGCTACGCTTGAGGGTTTCAGTCGTCACGACGTCGATGCCTACGCGCTGCACTCGCAGCAGAAAGCCGCACGGGCGCGGGCTGACGGTTCGTTCAACAAGTCGTTGGTGTCGGTGCAGGATCAGAACGGCATCATCCTGCTCGACCACGATGAGTTCATCCGCGCTGAATCGACCCTTGAAGGCTTGGGCAAGCTCAAGCCGAGTTTTGAAATGATCGGCCAGATGGGTTTCGACGCCACGGCGTTGCGGGTCTACAGCCATGTCGAACGAATCAATCATGTACATACACCGGGCAACAGCTCCGGGATCGTCGACGGTGCTGCACTGATGCTGATCGGCTCCGAAGCCAAAGGCCGGGCGCTGGGGTTGCAACCCCGGGCGCGCATTGTCGCCACGGCGGTCACCAGCACTGATCCGACCATCATGCTCACCGGCCCGGCACCGGCGACGCGCAAGGCACTGGCCAAGGCCGGGTTGCGCGTTGAAGACATCGACCTGTTCGAGGTCAACGAGGCGTTTGCCTCGGTGGTGCTGAAGTTCATCAAGGACATGGCCGTCGACCCGGACAAGGTCAACGTCAACGGCGGCTCGATCGCCATGGGTCATCCGCTGGGCGCCACCGGTTGCGCGATCCTCGGAACGCTGCTCGATGAACTGGAAGCGCGGCGCCTGCGCTATGGCCTGGCGACGCTGTGCGTCGGCGGCGGCATGGGCATTGCCACCATCATCGAACGCCTCTGAGCCCCGAATTCAAGGAACCTTGTTATGAGCGAAGCCATCCGTTACGAAAAAGGCCAGGACGCCATCGTCGTGCTGACCATCGACATGCCGGGCCAGAGCGCCAATACCATGAACGCCGTGTACCGTGAGGCCATGGCCGCCTGCGTTGCACGCTTGGTGACTGAAAAAGACCAGATTGCCGGGGTCATCATCACCTCAGCGAAGAAAACCTTCTTTGCCGGCGGTGACCTCAACGAACTGATCAAGGTCGGCAAGCCTGAAGCCAAAGCCTTCTATGACATGGTGCTGACCCTCAAAGCGCAGTTGCGCACCCTGGAAACCCTCGGCAAACCGGTGGTTGCGGCGATCAACGGTGCGGCGCTGGGCGGTGGTTGGGAAATCTGCCTTGCCTGTCATCACCGCGTGGCTTTGGAGGATGCATCGGTGCAACTCGGTCTGCCGGAAGTGACCCTCGGCCTGTTGCCGGGCGGCGGCGGGGTGGTGCGCATGGTGCGCATGCTCGGCATCGAGAAAGCGCTGCCTTATTTGCTTGAAGGCAAGAAGGTGCGGCCGCAACAGGCATTGCAGGCGGGGCTGATCGATGAACTCGCAGCGGATCGCGATGAGTTGCTGGCCAAAGCACGAGCCTGGATCGTGGCCAACCCGACAGCGGTGCAGCGATGGGACGTGAAGGGTTATCAGATTCCGGGCGGCACGCCGTCGAACCCGAAAGTCGCGCAGATGCTGGCAATTGCACCGTCGATTTTGCGCAGCAAGACTCAAGGGACGATGCCGGCGCCGGAAAAGATCCTCTGCGCGGCGGTGGAGGGCGCTCAAGTCGATTTTGATACCGCGCACTTGATCGAAACCCGTTACTTCACCGAACTGACCACCGGGCAGATTTCGAAAAACCTGATCGGCACGTTCTGGTTTCAACTCAATGAGATCAACGCCGGTGGTTCGCGGCCGCAGGGCTTTGCGCCTTACAAGACGCAGAAGCTCGGCGTGCTTGGCGCAGGAATGATGGGCGCGGGTATTGCGTTTGTCAGTGCTTCGGCGGGTATTGAAGTGGTGCTCAAGGACGTCAATCTGGCTGCTGCCGAAAAAGGTAAAGCACACTCTGCCGCGTTGCTGGACAAGAAAGTCTCTCGCGGACAGATGGATGCTTCAAAGCGTGATGAGGTGTTGGCGCGGATCAAGCCGTCCGAAAATGATGCCGACCTCGCGGGTTGCGATCTGATCATCGAAGCGGTGTTCGAAGACCGCGACCTCAAGACCAGGGTCTCTGCTGCAGCCCAGCGAGTTGTTGGCGCCGAAGCGGTCATCGCCTCCAACACGTCGACGTTGCCGATCACCGGTCTGGCGGCTGCCGTACCGGATCAAAGCAAATTCATCGGCCTGCACTTCTTCAGTCCGGTGGAAAAAATGCCGCTGGTGGAAATCATCAAGGGCGCGCAGACCAGCGATGAAACCCTCGCGCGCGGTTTCGATTTCGTTGTGCAAATCAAGAAAACCCCGATCGTCGTCAACGACAGTCGCGGCTTCTTCACTTCGCGGGTGTTCGGCACCTTCACCAACGAAGGTATTGCCATGCTCGGCGAGGGCGTGAGTGCGCCGATGATCGAAACCGAAGCGCGCAAAGCCGGGATGCCGGTCGGACCTCTGGCGATCTCTGACGAAGTTTCCCTCAGCCTGATGAGCCATATCCGTCAGCAAACAGCCAAGGACCTACGGGCAGAAGGGAAACCGCTGATTGAGCACCCGGCCTTTGCCGTGATTGACTTGCTGCTCAACGAATACAAGCGTCCGGGCAAAGCGGCGGGTGGCGGTTTTTACGATTACCCAAGCGGTGGACAGAAACATTTGTGGCCCGAACTGAAGACGCGATTCGAGAAAACCGACGGGCAGATTTCGCCCAAGGATGTGCGTGATCGGCTGCTATTTGTACAAGCCATTGAAACCGTGCGCTGTGTGGAAGAGGGCGTGCTGACCTCGACAGCGGATGCCAACGTCGGCTCGATTTTCGGTATCGGGTTTGCGCCGTGGACCGGCGGTGCGTTGCAGTTCATCAACCAATACGGGGTGAAAGATTTCGTCGCTCGCGCGCAGTATCTGGCTGAGCAATATGGCGAGCGGTTTGCGCCGCCTGCGTTGCTGTTGGATAAAGCGGCGAAAGGTGAAATGTTCTAACGGCAACGAGCATTCCAGGGCTTGCCTTGCCAAGGTGTTTCAGGGCAGGCTCTGGGGTGTTCATTATTCCCATCACGTGTCAGGTATTTTTTATGTCGCTACGCATCTGCATTCTGGAAACCGACATCCTGCGTCCGGAACTGGTCGATCAATATCAGGGTTACGGGCAGATGTTTCAGCGCCTGTTCTCGCAGCAACCGATTGCCGCCGAGTTCACCGTCTACAACGTGATGCAGGGCCAATACCCGAGCGACGACCAGACGTTCGACGCGTATCTGGTCACCGGCAGCAAGGCCGATTCGTTCGGCACTGATCCGTGGATTCAGACCCTCAAGCAATACCTGCTGACGCGTTACGAGCGCGGCGACAAACTGCTCGGCGTGTGCTTCGGCCATCAACTGCTGGCGCTGCTGCTCGGCGGCAAGAGTGAGCGCGCCACGCAAGGTTGGGGTGTCGGCACCCATAACTACAAACTCGCGGCCAAGGCGCCGTGGATGAGCCCGGTGCGTGAGGAACTGACACTGCTGATCAGCCACCAGGATCAGGTCACAGCGCTGCCGGAAAACGCCACGGTGATTGCTTCCAGCGATTTTTGCCCGTTTGCGGCTTACCACATCAACGATCAGGTGTTGTGCTTCCAGGGCCACCCGGAATTCATCCACGATTACTCGCGTGCGCTGCTGGATCTGCGTCAGGAAGCGTTGGGTTCGCAGATCTACAGCAAAGGCGTAGCCAGTCTGGAGCAGGAACACCATGGCGCTACGGTTGCGGAATGGATGATGCGGTTTGTCGCGCACAAGCCAGAAACTGTCTAAGGCCAAAAGCTTCGCGAGCAGGCTCGCTCCCACATCAGATTTTCGGTGCGCCACCGATCAATGCGGGAGCGAGCCTGCTCGCGAATGTTCCAGACAACTCGGTCCGCTCTACAACCACCCGGACTTCTTGAAGCTCGCCCACAAACTCACGCATCCCACCGTAATAAACCCCAGCACACCGAAGTAGCCATAGTGCCAACTCAGTTCCGGCATGTTCTGGAAGTTCATCCCGTAAATCCCCGCCACTGCCGTCGGAAACGCCAGAATCGCCGCCCAGGCAGCAAACTTGCGCTGCACCACGCTTTGCCGTGAAGCCTCGAGCAACACACCGATCTCGATGGTCTGGCTAGCGATATCGGCCAGTGTGCTCAGGTCTTCCATCTGCCGCGTTACGTGGATCTGCACATCGCGGAAGTACGGGCGCATGTTCTTGTCGATAAACGGGAAGCTCAGCTTCTGCAGTTCCTCGCCAATTTCCACCATCGGCGCCGCGTACCGGCGCAGGCGCACGACATCGCGGCGCAAGCCATGCAGCTTCTGGATGTCACGCTCGTTCAACGCGCTACACAACACGTTGCGTTCCAGTTCATCGATTTCGGCATGAATGGCTTCGCCCACCGGTTGGTAGTTCTCGATGACGAAATCGAGCAGCGCATACAGTACGAAATCTTCCCCGTGTTCCAGCAAGAGCGGGCGTGCCTCACAACGTTGGCGGACATGGGCGTAGGACGCCGAGTGACCGTTACGTGCCGTGATGATGTAGCCCTTGCCGGCAAAGATGTGCGTTTCGATGAACTGCAGAACGCCGTGTTCGCGGATGGGCGAGTAGGTGACGATAAACAAAGCGTCGCCAAAGGTTTCCAGCTTCGGCCGACTGTGTTTTTCCAGGGCGTCTTCAATGGCCAGTTCGTGCAGGTTGAACTGACGTTGCAGATTGGACAGCTCCTGAGCGTCCGGCTCTTCCAGACCGATCCAGACAAAGTGACCGGTTTTCGCGGCCCAGGCGGCGCCTTCGTCGAGGGTAATATTGGTGACTTTCTTGCCTGCGCTGTATACCGCAGCAGCAACAACTCGACCCATGGTGGTGATTCACTTCTTCTTGGCAGGTGGCAGGGAATACAAGGCTTCAGCTTAGCCGTGTCGCTGCTTGAGAGTCAGTGAAATCTGTACAGTTCACCGGGCAAAAGAAAACCCGCACAGGGCGGGTTGTCTTCTTAGGCGGCTTGCAGTTGCCGGTCCATCGATTCAATGCACTCGCGCATCTGCTCGCGGCACTGATGGATGAGCATGGGCATGTCGTCCATGGTCAGTCCGGCTGTAGGAATCGCCGGCAGCGAGCGTATGAGGATTTTCCCGCTGCGCCAGCGATTGAGGCGCATGTGCTTGATGTAGCTGCTGACGCAAACCGGAACGATCGGCACACCGGCGGCAATCGCCATCTGGAACGCGCCTTTTTTGAAGGGCAGCAATTCTTCGCCTAGGTTGCGCGTGCCTTCCGGGAACACCCAGATCGAGGTGTCTTCGTTCTGCAAGGTATTGGTAGTGGTGAGCATCGACTGGCGCGCCTTGTGCGCATTGCCACGGTCGATCAACACATTGCCGGCCAACCAGAACAATTGCCCGAACAACGGAACCCACTTGAGGCTCTTCTTGCCAATGCACACGGTTCGACGCGGCACTACGTTGCCGAACACGAACAAGTCATAGTTGGACTGATGGTTGGCGATGATCACGCAGCTGTCAGGTTTGTTCATCAATCCACTGACATCGGACTTCACCCGTAAACGCAAAATACACATTGCCGGCAGCGCGTAGAGGCGGGCGCACAGTCGGCTGTTGTCCGGATTGAACGGGCGGCAGATCCCGAGAATCACTCCGAGCACGCCGGCCAGAATAAAGTGCAGGCCCATCAATAACATACGAAACACGAACAGCATTTTCAGGCCCCACCGGGACAAAAGGTGGCGCAGTGTACGGATGTGCACTGTTTTCGGCAATTGCCACTATAGAGTCCGGAGATAGCCGATGTTTAAGCGCATGTTTCCGAATGGAGGGTCAGACCTGTCCTAGAGCGGCCGCAGACTTTTAAACCAGGCGCGCAAGAAAAAGCCCGACACGACGGTCGGGCTTTTCTTGAAGAGATAAACGGGTGGTTAACCCAGGTGTTCCTGATCCTGGATGATCGCGTTATCCAGGGTTTCCAGCAGCGCCTTGCGTACTTTCAACTTGGTATTCTTGTGCGCGAGCATGTTGATCTTCTTCAACTGACGCGCAGCGGCGAGGGCGGCAGCTTGCAGCTCCTCGGCGGCAACCACCTTGTCGAGGAAACCGGCATCTACAGCGCTTTGCGGATCGAACATCTCGCCGTTGATCACCGAGCGGTGGAACGCCGAGCGACGCAGACGATCACGCGCCAGTTCGATACCGGCGTGGTGCATGGTCATACCGATCTGCACTTCGTTCAGACCGATGCTGAACGGTCCGTCGACACCGATACGGTAATCGGCAGACAACAGAATGAAAGCGCCCTTTGCCACGGCATGACCCGGGCAAGCGACGATCACCGGAAACGGGTGGGAGAGCAGGCGACGCGCCAACGTCGACCCCGCAGTTACCAGTGCCACCGCCTCTTTAGGGCCGGCAGTCATCACTTTCAGGTCATAGCCGCCGGACAGAATCCCCGGCTGACCGGTAATGATCACGATGGCACGATCAGTTACCGCCTGATCCAGCGCCGCGTTGAATGCCGCAATCACGTCCGGAGAAATGGCATTGACCTTGCCGTTGCTCAAAGTCAGGGTCGCGATACCGTCTTCGAGGTGGTAGGAAATCAACTCACTCATGACGCTATTCCTTGTAAGAAAGATGGGCAGACGTTACCCACCGCCGCAGGCCAGGTAAAGCGCCGTGACTGACCCGCCAGTCACCGTTTCCCGGCCCGTCCAGCGTGGCGAGGCGTTCTGCTTCTATATAGAAGGGCCGCGCCCACCGAAGATTGGCCGGTTTGCCATGGGCTGCCAGCGGGCAAAACGACTTTTTCTCTTAACCGCATGAAAATTCTGAAAAAAAGTTTGCCATCGCAAAAGCTTTCGACTACATTAGCGCGCCTCGACAGACAGAACATGTTTGAAGAGATACGGTGAAGTGTCCGAGTGGCTTAAGGAGCACGCCTGGAAAGTGTGTATACAGGAAACTGTATCGAGAGTTCGAATCTCTCCTTCACCGCCATATTCAGTACACAAAACCCCTGATTTCGAAAGAAGTCAGGGGTTTTGTGGTTTCTGGCGTCTGGATTTTATTGGCAGCGGCGTGAAGTCCGCTTTGAGCCATTACAATCGCGAATTTATTCCTCCGTATAGGGACGACATCCATGATCATTTCCACCACTCATACCATTGAAGGTCGGCAAATCACGGCATACCTGGACATTGTCAGTGCCGAGTCGGTGCAGGGCGTCAATGTGATTCGTGACATGTTCGCCGGTATGCGCGATTTTTTCGGCGGACGTTCGCAGACGCTAGAGCGGGCTTTGAAGGAGGCGCGTGTTCAGGCCACCGAAGAAATCAGGGAGAGGGCGCGTGCTTTGCAGGCGGATGCAGTGGTCGGGGTGGACTTCGAGATCAGCATGCCTGGCGGGAAGGGCGGGATGGTTGTGGTGTTTGCGACGGGGACAGCGGTGAAATTGCGCTGAATGTCGATCGCTGGTCATGTGAGCCCATCCAGATAATGGATGGGCTCTTTTTCTACGCCATCAGCCCTGTGGCTTGAGGATTACGGTGCCTCTCGAGTCGTAGGTCAGTGGTGTGTCGATGGCGACAAGAGTAGGCGTGTCCGAAGGTTGGCTCGGTTGCGCTGGCTCGCTTGGATGGTAAATGACACCAGGCTGCAGAATCGGCTTGTCCGGATACTTGATGGTGATTTCACCGGAAGCGATCTTGTCCTTGAGCAGTTCACCCCCGGCTTTGCCGGCAGCGATTTGTTCGTCCGTGAGCTTTACGACGGGCAGATTCGGGAATCCGTTGATTTGCATGTTCTCTCCTTGAGATTCATTTGTATGAAAAAGGGCAACGGCCTGTCGGCAGAATTCTTTAGCAAAGCAAGACCAGCGGTTCGTGGTCGAGTTTAATTTTTTTGAGGCCACTCGTCGGGCGCCAGCTAATCTGAATCACAAGTCCAAGAGTGACCAACTAGTCTCAAAAGCATTGGAGGTCGATATTTTTCAGGCAAAACGGGTTTTGCCGGTGTCGATCTGTTGCGAAGGGGCGAAGATATGACTGATCCGTATATCGAAGACGATGGCTCTGAATTTTCCTTCAACAACTGCGTACGGTGCGGCCAGACTGAGTATCAGTCTGGATTTGGCGAAGATCCAGTGCAGATCGGCAAGATCAAATCCACGGCACCCAAGGGACCGAAGGCGAAATTTCTCCCCAAGGTCACCACGCGAGCCAGAAAATAATCTTTGTCTGAATAACCCCGTCATCGATCGGGGTTTTTTTATGACTGTGCGTGTGAAGAAATTTCTTACATTCGATGGCGGCAAAAATCAATTTGCTTTCACAAACTTTTCACGTCTGCCGCAGTAGGGTGAAGCCATCCGTTAGAAAGCAAGTCTCCAGCCCGTCTCCCCAGCGGGCTTTTTTTTGCCTGTCATAAAACCTTTTGCAGAATCGCTGTCCAATCGGCGCCATGTGCGCGAAGCCTCTGATTTCGTCTGGACTTTTGCGCGGCGACGGCATTAAATCCCGGCCCTTTTTGTCATCCCTATTTTGAGGTTTACGTCATGCGTTTAACACTGCCCGCTCTGGTTCTGGGGCTTCTGGTTGCTCAAGGTGCAATGGCTGCCGGTGATGGCACTGCGGCGCTGGGCGGTGGTTTGGGTGGCGCGCTGGGTAATGTCGTCGGCCAGAAAATGGGCGGCAGCACTGGCGCGGCCATTGGTGCTGGCGTAGCAGGCGCGGCGGGCAGCGCAGTGGCGGCGCGCAAGGGTAGCCGGACCAAAGCGGCGATTGGCGGCGGTGTTGGCGCAGCCGGTGGTTCGGTGATCGGCAACAGCCTGGGCGGCAAGACCGGCGCGACCATTGGTGCAGGCTTGGGTGGCGCAGCTGGCGGCGCAGTGGGCAGCAACTTGTCCAAAGGACACAAGCGTCACTGAGACTGATCGTTTGTCAGAAAAAGCCCGGCTCAATGTCGGGCTTTTTCATGGCTGAACGTTTTCCCGGTTTGCGTCTCCAATCTCACATAGGCCCATGTCTGGGCGGACTGTCCCGCTTCGGGAACTGTGAGGTTCATATGCGCTTGTCATTATCTGCACTGTTTTTCGGTTTGCTGGTAGCACAAGGGGCGATGGCCGCTGGTGATGGCACCGCCGCTGTGGGTGGCGGCCTGGGCGGCGCGCTCGGCAATGTGGTCGGTGGACAACTCGGTGGCAGTACTGGCGCAGCGGTAGGTGCAGGCGTTGGCGGCGCGGCCGGCAGTGCCGTCGGGGCGAACAAACGCAATCGAACCGAAGCCGCCATTGGCGGTGGTCTCGGCGCGGCGGGCGGCTCGGTCGTCGGCAACAGCCTCGGCGGCTCGACCGGTTCGACCATTGGCGCTGGGTTGGGCGGCGCGGCCGGTGGTGCGGTCGGCAATAACCTCGGTGACGATGGCGGATCTCATTCGGGTGGTGGCCACAAGCACAAGAACAAACATAAAAACCGCCATCATTGATGGATGGTTAAACGGAAACCCGGCATTTTGCCGGGTTTTTTGTATTTGCTCGTCAGACTTCGGAACGATTGGCTGTGGGGCTTTTCGAACGTCATACACGCCACGAGATGATGAGGTTTGCCATGACTCCCGAAACTGAGGGCAAGGAAGAGAAAGGTTCGAGTGGATTGCCGTTTATCAATGATCCGGGGAATGAGGATCCGGGGTCGCTGATGGATGATGCGACGGTGCCGCTGAATGATTCGGATGAGGCGGATATGGAGTATGAAGAGGATGAGGATGAGCAGTGAGCGTAATTATTAGATTCACACCTGCTTTTGGCGTGATCGCCGATTTTTTTGGGCCTGTTTTTCTCAGGCCCTTTGTGAGGTTCGAATAATACTTGCGACTCAGAATGAGACGTCAATTCTTTCGGCAGTGATTTTGACGAACTGTCCGTTGAGGTGCGGATATTCGAAATGAATGCCTTGATCCGCGAATTCAATTACAGACCGGAAAGAGTCCCCATCTATGTAACCATAGATATCACACGAAAACCCATCGTCTAGCATCTCGATACGTGGTTCTTCATGTTCTGCTTTTATGATGATTAATTCGTCAGGCAGGACCATTTCGAATTCGGCCTCATAATTTCTTCCTTCTTCAATGACTGATGGACAGTAACCTGCGAAGCATCGGATGCTCACACTTTGAACGCTAAGCACAATCAATTCTTCGATGATTGGATCGATTTCAATTATTTGTACGAGATATCTCTTAGTCATGGGCCGGCCTCACTGTTTTATCCTTCGCATCGCCATTTATCGTTCGCCATAATTCCTTTCCGCTTTTTGCGTGAAGGGTTGTGATTTCATTGTTTTGATTTGTTCCCAAAAAAGCGAATTTAGCCTCTCCCTTTCGGTTGTTTCCCATAAGTTTCAGATAGCCTGATCGGGTCTCACCCTTGTATTTATACTCAATTCGTGTGCCATGATTTACCAAAAATCTGGCCATGCTTAAGTATTCTTCTTTGCTCTCGGTTTTGAACTCTGAACCATGCTTTTGAAAGTGGTCATCAAGTTTATCTTCGCTACCAAAATCTTTTGGTGGTGATCTTGTTGTTGGAAGTCTAGGTTCACCGTCATTTACTTTAGCGCCGCTGACACCTCCCGGCACCTCACAACCAGGTTTCTTCGGCGGCGGGCAGTTAGAGCTCAACCCCAACGGATCCACCCACCCCGTCGGGTTCGGCACGTACTGGTACTGATTCAGCCCACCGGCCAACTTGATCGGATCCGGCGTCAGATACCGCCCCAGCCTCGGGTCGTAGTACCGGTGCCGGTTGTAATGCAGCCCACTTTCCGCATCGAAATACTGCCCCTGAAAGCGCAGCGGCTGGTTCAGGTAATCCTCGCCGGCGAGGGTCAGTGCGGCGATTTTGCCGTAGGCGTCGTATTGCGCGGACCAGACAATGTCGCCGCTGTAGTCGGTGAGTTCCTGCGGGGTGCCGAGGTGGTCGAGTTGGTAGTAGAACGGGCAGGCTTTTTGCGGGCCTTTGCCGTCGAGCAGTGCGAGGGGGCGGAAGGTGCCGGGTTCGTAGACGTAGCTGCGGTATTCGTTTTCGCTGCTTTCGGCGACGAGATGCTCGCCTTGCCAGAAAAACTCGGTGGTCTCGCCGTTGACGGTTTTGCTGATGCGTCGGCCGAAGGCGTCATAGCGATAGCTGGCGGTCTGGCCGTCGGGGCGGGTCAGGCCGATCAGGCGGTGCTGGCTGTCGTAGCGGTATTCGGTGACCAGTGTCTGCGCGCGGCCACGGCGTTCGCGGATCAGGTTGCCGAAGGCGTCGTAGTCATAGTGGCGGTCGCCCTGCATCAGCAGGCGGTTGCCTTTTACCTGGGTGGGGCCGGGGCGGTCCTGCATCAGCAGGTTGCCGGCCGGGTCGTGGGCGAAGCTTTCCGGCAGTTCGTCGCGTGAGTGACGAACGCGGATCAGGCGATTGAGGGCGTCGTAGCCGTAGGTGCGTTGGCCGTGGCGGCTGTCGGCGATGTGCGCGAGATTGCCGTTGGCGTTGTAGGCATAATCGCGGCGGAACAACGCATCGCGCTGATGGCCTACGGCATGCGCGAGTAATCGGCCCTGATCGTCGTAGGTGTATTCGCTGAGCAGCAAACCCTGCTGGCGTTGCCGTTCGCGTCCGGACTGATAGACATGACGGGTCAGCGGCGTGCCGTTGAGGTCGATGTCGGTCAGCGCGCCACCCTTGGCGTGGCGGTAGTCGAGCACGCTGTTGTCCGGCAGGCGCATGCGCTTGAGCTGGCCGCAGGCATCGTAGCGGTAACGCAGGGAGCCCCAGCCTTGATGCTCGGTGATCAAGCGGTCCTGGCGGTCGTACTCGAAGGCCAGCGGGTGTTGCTGGCCGTCGTCAACACCGATCAGTCGACCAAGTCGGTCGTATTGGTAGGTGACCTTGAGGCCGTCGGGCAGGGTCTTGATTAACAGGCGCCCGGCAGCATCTCTTGCATATCCAGTAATCAGCGTCGAGCCGTCATCACCGAACTCGGTCTTTTCCAGCAGATGGCCGTTGAGGTCATAGGCGTACGCCGTGCGCCGACCATCAAAACCACTTTCCTGGCGAATCAGCCCGGTCGGCGTGTAATCCAGCCGGTATTTTTCCCCGGACTCGTTTTCGATCTCGGTGAGCAATAACTGCGCATGGTCGTAGCGGTACTGCACCTGCGTGCCGTCGGGGTTGATCCGCCGCGAGACCAGATGCAGATCGTCGTCGTATTCATAACGGGTGATGCGCCCCAGTTCATCGCGCTCGGCAGTAACCTGACCGTAGGCGCCGTAGCTGTAAGCGCGGGTGCTGCCGGTAGGAAATGTCGTCTGGATCAGTCGGCCAACCGCATC
>NZ_AKJR01000087.1:0-6701 GCF_000282235.1 Pseudomonas sp. GM24
CCTGCTCGCGATAGCGCTGTGTCAGTCGACATTTATCTCAACTGACACACCGCTATCGCGAGCAGGCTCACTCCTACAGGTTTATTCGTCTGCCCACAAATCTGTAGGTGACCGGGCTTACTCAGCCTTGAGGGTTTTCACGCCTTCGCTAGTACCCAGCAACAACAGATCCGCCGGACGCGCCGCGAACAAGCCGTTGGTGACCACGCCGACAATCGCATTGATCTGCGCTTCCAGCTCCACCGGGTTGGTGATCTGCAGGTTGAACACATCCAGAATGATGTTGCCGTTGTCGGTCAAAACGCCTTCGCGGTACACCGGGTCGCCGCCCAGTTTCACCAATTGGCGGGCGACGTGGCTGCGGGCCATCGGGATCACTTCGACTGGCAGCGGGAATTCGCCCAGCACCGGCACCAGTTTGCTGGCGTCGGCGATGCAGATGAAGGTCTTGGCCACGGCGGCAACGATCTTCTCGCGGGTCAGAGCGGCGCCGCCGCCCTTGATCAGGTTCAGGTGCGCGTCGCTTTCATCGGCGCCATCAACGTAGAACTCCAGGTCGCTGACGGTGTTCAGCTCATACACTGGAATCCCGTGGCCCTTCAGACGCGCGGCAGTGGCTTCGGAACTGGCAACCGCGCCATCGAACGCGCCCTTGTGCTGGGCCAGAGCGTCGATGAAGCAGTTGGCGGTGGAGCCGGTGCCGACCCCGACGATGCTCTTGTCGTCGAGTTTCGGAAGGATGAAGTCGACGGCGGCCTGAGCCACTGCCTGTTTGAGTTGATCCTGGGTCATGCGGGCTCCGGAAGCGGGCAAGGTGAGAACGGAAAGGCCGGCATTATAGCCGCAAGCGCGGCTAAAACCTCTGGATTCGTGTGGTCGTGCGGGCAAAAGCCGGGTTAGACTCCCCGGTCCCGCTCAACCGCTCAGTGATGCTTTCCGATGCTCGAACAGTACGTCAAAAAGATCCTCACCTCGCGCGTTTATGACGTTGCCGTAGAAACCCCGCTGCAGAACGCTCGCCAGCTCTCCGAGCGGCTGGGCAATGACATCTGGCTCAAGCGTGAAGACTTGCAGCCGGTGTTCTCGTTCAAGATTCGCGGCGCCTACAACAAGCTGACGCAACTGAGCGATGAAGAGCGCGCGCGTGGCGTGGTCACCGCGTCGGCGGGCAATCATGCGCAGGGTCTGGCCCTGGCGGCGAAAGTGCTGGGCGTCAAAGCCACCATCGTCATGCCCAAGACCACCCCCGAGATCAAAGTCGAAGGCGTGCGCTCGCGCGGCGGCAAAGTCGTGCTGCACGGCGATTCGTTTCCGGAAGCGCTGGCCTACTCACTGAAACTGGTCGACGAAAAAGGCTACGTCTACATCCACCCGTATGACGATCCGCACACCATTGCCGGGCAGGGCACCGTGGCGATGGAAATTCTGCGCCAGCACCCGCAGCCGCTGGACGCGATTTTCGTTCCGGTCGGTGGCGGTGGTTTGATCGCCGGTATCGCCGCGTACGTGAAATACCTGCGTCCGGACATCAAAGTCATCGGCGTCGAGCCGGACGACTCCAACTGCCTACAAGCGGCGATGGCTGCCGGCGAGCGCGTGGTGCTGCCGACCGTGGGCATCTTTGCCGACGGCGTGGCCGTGGCGCAGATCGGTCAGCACACCTTCGACATCTGCAAAGACTATGTCGATGAAGTGATTACTGTCAGCACCGACGAGATCTGTGCAGCAATTAAAGATATCTACGACGATACCCGCTCGATCACCGAACCTGCCGGCGCGTTGGGCGTGGCCGGGATCAAGAGGTACGTCGAGCAACGCGGTGTCAGCGGCCAGACCTTCGTCGCCATCGACTCCGGTGCCAATGTCAACTTCGACCGCCTGCGTCACGTTGCCGAGCGCGCCGAACTGGGCGAGGGCCGTGAAGCGATCATCGCCGTGACCATCCCCGAGAAGGCCGGCAGCTTCAAGGCGTTCTGCGAAGCCATCGGCAAGCGCCAGATCACCGAATTCAACTATCGCTACAACACCGGCAGCGAAGCGCACATCTTCGTTGGTGTGCAGACTCACCCGGAAAACGACCCGCGCAGCGCATTGCTGGCGAGCTTGGCCGAGCAGGGTTTCCCGGTGCTCGACCTGACTGACAACGAACTGGCCAAGCTGCACATCCGCCACATGGTCGGCGGTCACGCGGCGCATGTGATTGATGAAGTGGTGTTCCGCTTCGAGTTCCCGGAGCGTCCGGGTGCGCTGTTCAACTTCCTTAATAAACTCGGTGGGCGCTGGAACATTTCGATGTTCCATTACCGCAACCACGGCGCTGCCGATGGCCGCGTGGTCGCGGGCCTGCAAGTGCCGCACGACGAGCGTCATCTGGTGCCGGCGGCGCTTGAGGAAATCGGCTACCCGTACTGGGATGAAAGCGACAACCCGGCCTATCAGCTGTTTCTTGGCTGAGCGGCTACGCTGATGGGCATGGCCCAAGGAAGAGAAATTCATGGAAACCCTGACCACCCTGAAAGTCCTTCATGTCGCGGCGACCGTGGTGATCCTCGCCAGCGGGTTGGGGCTCGCTGCTCTTTCCTGGCGTAATCGCAGCGAAGGGCCGGCCAGCACGATGCAGCGGCCCTGGCTGTTTATCTGGTGTTTGATGCTGATCGGTATGCTGAGCATGCCTTTCACCGGCTGGTGGTTGGTACATCTGATCGGCTGGCCACTGGGGCAGTTCTGGATTCTGGGGTCCAGCGTGATCTATGCCGTGGCCACGTTCAGTGCGGTCTGGCTGCTGGTTCGGCTGAATCGGCTGTGGACGAGCGGGGTCGGCAACTGGAAATTCAGCCTGGCGCTGGCGATTGTCAGCGGCGTCGGGTTTCTCGCCATTGCGGGGTTGATGGGGGCCAAGCCTGTTTGAGGCTATATACCGAGTCGAGCCAATCGCTGGCAAGCCAGCTCCCACAGGGATCTTCAGTGAACACGGATATTGTGGACAGCCGAAAAACCTGTGGGAGCTGGCTTGCCAGCGATGGCGTAATTAGCCGCGCAGACTAATCACCGGCCAGCCACGCTTCTCTGCTTCGGCGCGCAGATTCGGATCCGGATCGACAGCAACCGGATTCGCCACCTGCTCCAGCAACGGCAAATCATTCATCGAATCGCTATAGAAATAGCTGTCATCCAGAGAATATCCGGTCTCTTCCAGCCAACGATTCAGCCGCGTCACCTTGCCCTCGCGAAAGCACGGAATGTCGGTGCTGCGCCCGCTATAACGGCCATCAACCATTTCACACTCGGTTGCGATCAGGGTTTCAACGCCCAGGCGCACAGCAATCGGCGCGGTGACGAAGCGGTTGGTCGCGGTGATGATCACCAGTTTGTCGCCAGCATCGCGGTGCTTTTTCAGCAGTTCCAGCGCCTTGGGCAAGATGATCGGTTCGATGCAGTCGCGCATGTAATCGTTGTGCCATTGATCGAGCACGGCCATTTCGGTGCGGCCGAGGATCTCCAGGCAGAAGTTCAGGTACGCGGCGTTATCCAGTTTGCCGGCCAGGTAATCCTGATAGAACTCGTCGTTGCGAGCCTTGTACGCAATCGGGTCGAGGAAGCCGCGTTCACACAGATAGTCGCCCCAGGCGTGATCGCTGTCGCCGCCCAGAAGGGTGTTGTCCAAATCGAATAGAGCCAGGCGCATTGCAGTTACCCGCTGATAAGTCTGTAAAAAGGCGACAAGAATACGGTCTTTTCACAAGAGTGCACATAAGGTAGGAAGCCTCGTTGCCGCCTTATCAACCTTTGTGGAACAATGCGGCGACATGCGTTTGCGAGGTTGTTGCCGTGATCGACCCCGATGGTTTCCGCCCCAATGTCGGGATCATTCTGACGAATGACGCCGGCCAGGTGCTATGGGCTCGCCGTATCAATCAAGATGCCTGGCAGTTTCCGCAAGGGGGAATCAACCCTGAAGAGACGCCGGAAGACGCCTTGTACCGCGAGCTGAACGAAGAAGTTGGCCTGGAACGTGAAGATGTTGAAATACTGGCCTGTACTCGGGGCTGGTTGCGCTATCGTTTGCCGCAACGTCTGGTGCGTACGCACAGCCAACCGCTGTGCATCGGCCAGAAACAGAAATGGTTTCTCCTGCGCCTGATCTCCAACGAGCAGCGGGTGCGGATGGATTTGACCGGTAAACCGGAGTTCGATGGCTGGCGCTGGGTCAGCTATTGGTATCCGTTGGGCCAGGTGGTGACATTCAAGCGCGAGGTGTATCGCCGCGCCCTCAAAGAGCTTGCCCCGCGCCTTTTAGCGCGCGACTGACGACGGAGTTCGACCCCGAGCCATGCTCAATACGCTGCGCAAGATCGTCCAGGAAGTTAACTCCGCCAAGGATCTCAAGGCGGCGTTGGGGATTATTGTGTTGCGCGTCAAAGAGGCCATGGGCAGCCAGGTCTGCTCGGTCTACCTGCTTGATCCCGAGACCAACCGCTTCGTCCTGATGGCCACCGAGGGCTTGAACAAGCGCTCGATCGGCAAGGTCAGCATGGCACCCAACGAAGGTCTGGTCGGTCTGGTCGGCACGCGTGAAGAACCCCTGAACCTCGAAAACGCTGCGGATCACCCGCGCTACCGTTACTTCGCCGAAACCGGTGAAGAGCGTTATGCCTCGTTCCTCGGCGCACCGATCATTCACCACCGCCGCGTCGTCGGCGTGTTGGTCATCCAGCAAAAAGAACGCCGCCAGTTCGACGAAGGTGAAGAAGCCTTCCTCGTGACCATGAGCGCGCAGCTCGCCGGCGTAATCGCCCACGCCGAGGCCACCGGTTCGATCCGCGGTCTGGGCCGTCAGGGCAAAGGCATTCAGGAAGCCAAGTTCGTCGGCGTGCCGGGTTCGCCGGGTGCGGCGGTCGGTACGGCGGTGGTCATGCTGCCGCCGGCCGATCTCGACGTGGTGCCGGACAAGACCATCACCGACATCAACGCCGAGCTGGCGCTGTTCAAGACCGCCATCGAAGGCGTGCGCGCCGACATGCGCGCGTTGTCCGCCAAGCTGGCGACGCAACTGCGCCCGGAAGAGCGCGCGCTGTTCGACGTCTACCTGATGATGCTCGACGATGCCTCGCTGGGCAGCGAAATCACCACAGTGATCAAGACCGGCCAGTGGGCCCAGGGCGCGCTGCGCCAGGTGGTCACTGAGCACGTCAACCGTTTCGAACTGATGGACGACGCCTACCTGCGTGAGCGTGCCTCGGACGTCAAAGACCTCGGTCGCCGCCTGCTCGCCTATTTGCAGGAAGAGCGTCAGCAGAATCTGGTCTACCCGGAAAAAACCATTCTGGTCAGCGAAGAACTGACGCCGGCGATGCTCGGCGAGGTGCCGGAAGGCACGCTGGTCGGTCTGGTCTCGGTACTCGGTTCGGGTAACTCCCACGTGGCGATCCTGGCCCGGGCCATGGGCATTCCGACGGTGATGGGTCTGGTCGACCTGCCGTATGCCAAGGTCGACGGCATCGAAATGATCGTCGACGGCACACGCGGCGAGGTCTACACCAACCCGAGCGAAGTGCTGCGCAAGCAGTTCGCTGAAGTCGTCGAAGAAGAGAAACAACTGGCGCTGGGCCTCGACACCCTGCGTGACTTGCCATGCGTGACCCTCGACGGTCACCGCATGCCGCTGTGGGTCAACACCGGTTTGCTCGCCGATGTGGCGCGGGCGCAGAAGCGTGGCGCCGAAGGTGTCGGCCTGTACCGCACCGAAGTGCCGTTCATGATCAACCAGCGCTTCCCGAGCGAGAAGGAACAACTGGCGATTTACCGCGAGCAGCTCGCCGCGTTCCACCCGCAACCGGTGACCATGCGCAGCCTCGACATCGGCGGTGACAAGTCGCTGTCGTACTTCCCGATCAAGGAAGACAACCCGTTCCTCGGCTGGCGCGGTATTCGCGTCACCCTCGACCACCCGGAAATCTTCCTGGTGCAGACCCGCGCGATGCTCAAGGCCAGCGAAGGCTTGAACAACCTGCGGATTCTGCTGCCGATGATCTCCGGCACTCACGAACTCGAAGAAGCCCTGCACCTGATCCACCGCGCCTGGGGCGAAGTACGCGACGAAGGCACCGATGTGCCGATGCCGCCGATTGGCGTGATGATCGAGATTCCGGCAGCGGTGTACCAGACCAAGGAACTGGCGCGGATGGTCGACTTCCTGTCCGTCGGCTCCAACGACTTGACTCAGTATTTGCTGGCGGTCGACCGTAACAACCCGCGTGTGGCCGATCTTTACGATTACCTGCATCCGGCAGTACTGCAAGCCCTGCAAACCGTGGTACGCGATGCCCATGCCGAAGGCAAACCGGTGAGTATCTGCGGCGAAATGGCCGGTGATCCGGCGGCGGCGGTGCTGTTGATGGCGATGGGGTTCGACAGCCTGTCGATGAACGCCACCAACTTGCCGAAGGTGAAGTGGATGTTGCGTCAGGTCAATCTGAGCAAGGCTCAGGAGTTGTTGGCGGAGCTGATGACCATTGATAACCCGCAGGTTATCCACAGTTCGCTGCAATTGGCGCTGAAGAACCTTGGGTTGTCGAAGATGCATCCGCCGGCGGTGGTCAAGGCGCTCTGAAGATCAAAAGCCCCTCATCGGAACGCCGCCCGCCTATCCCTCTCCCGGGGGGAGAGGGGACTGATTGGGGGATGCTGCAGAGGTACGCCGA
>NZ_AKJR01000088.1:0-13601 GCF_000282235.1 Pseudomonas sp. GM24
GAGCCTGCTCGCGATAGCGGTTCATCAGAAAAGATTATGTCGACTGACACACCGCTATCGCGAGCAGGCTCACTCCTACAGGGGGCTGCGTCGGACTTCAGGTCGTTGCCCGGCGCTGGAGCAGCAAAGTCAGCCCCAGCCCAATCACTGACAACAGCGCCGCACTGAAGAATATCCACGAATATCCCAGCTTCAACGCCACCGCGCCCATCAACGGCCCGGCAATCGCCAGCGCCAGATCGAAGAACACCGCGTAAGCGCCCAGCCCGGAACCACGGCTGGAGCTGGGCACTTGCTTGATCGCCTCGACACCCAACGCCGGGTACACCAGCGACAAGCCAAACCCGGCCAATCCCGCGCCGATCAAGGCAAAAGCGCTGGACGGCGCCAGCCACAACAGCACCAGCCCGACGGTTTCTATAGTCATACAAGCAATGGCGGACCTGAACCCGCCGAAGCGACTGATCGCCGAGATAAACATCAGGCGCGACAGGATGAAGCACACACCAAACACCGTCAGGCAGTACGCTGCGCCGGTCCAGCCACGGTTCAGGTAATACAAGGTGATGAAGGTGGTCAGCGTGCCGTAGCCGATCGAGGCCAGAGTCAGACTGGCGCCATACGGGGCGATCCGTCCGAATACCGCCCAGAACGGCAGCCGTTCGCCGCGAATCACCGGCACCGAGGGTTTGTTGCGGATCAGTAGCAGCGCGCCTGCCGCCAGTACCGCCAGCGCGATGCCGAGGCTGGTAAAGCCGTAATCGGCGACCATCACCACACCCAGCGGCGCGCCAATGGCAATCGCGCCATAGGACGCGATACCGTTCCAGCCAATGGATTTAGCGGTGTGTTCGACACCCACCTGGCCCATGCACCAACTGATGGTGCCGACGCCGATCAAGCCCTGCGCGATACCGAGGAGCAAACGGCCGATGATCAGAATGATCAGGCTCGCTAGCGCAAAGTCCTGCAGCAGTGTGGAAAGCAACGTCAGCAAGCCGCTGAGGACAATCCCCCACAAGCCATAAATGATCGCCCGTTTGGTTCCGAGCGTATCCGACATGCGTCCCGCCATTGGCCGGCTGAGTAGGGTGGCCAGGTATTGCGAGCCAATCACTAGACCGGCAATCACCGCGCTGAAACCCAATTGTTCGTGCACATAACCGGGCAACACTGCGATCGGCAAACCGATGCAGAGGAACGCAATAAAGGTGTAGAACACGATGGAGACGATCTGCAGGGTGATCGCCATGGAGCTTTGCGGTGGCAGTTGCTGCGCAGACATGAGGACTCGTTCGCGGGCGGCGGTGGGAGAGTTCGCATCATGGCGTGGGCTTGAAATAAAAGAAAGCAGGCTAACTACTTTCCCTGAGGATCGATGTTGCTGCTGATGGCCTTATCGCGAGCAGGCTCACTCCTACATTTGAAATGCGTACCCTTGTAGGAGTGAGCCTGCTCGCGATGGTATCTGAACCAATGAATTTCTGACCGAACACATGCAAAAAGCCCTGTCACATGGACAGGGCTTTTTAGATTGCAGCAGCTGTTTAGAACACGACGCCCTGACTACGCAGGTAGTCATCGTAAGTGCCGCTGAAGTCAGTCACGCCATCCGGGCTCAGCTCGATGATGCGCGTGGCCAGGGACGATACGAACTCACGGTCGTGGCTGACGAAGATCAGCGTGCCCGGATAGTTTTCCAGCGCCAGGTTCAGCGCCTCGATCGATTCCATGTCCAAGTGGTTGGTGGGTTCGTCCATGATCAGCACGTTCGGCTTTTGCAGAATCAGCTTGCCGAACAGCATGCGACCTTGCTCACCACCGGAAATCACTTTGACCGACTTGAGGATTTCGTCGTTGGAGAACAGCATGCGGCCCAAAGTACCGCGAATCATCTGCTCGCCCTGAGTCCACTGACCCATCCAGTCGAACAGGGTGACGTCGTCTTCGAAGTCGTGCGCGTGATCCTGGGCGTAGTAGCCCAGTTCGGCGGCGTCGGTCCACTTGATGCTGCCGGCGTCCGGGGTCAGTTCGTTGACCAGGGTGCGCAGCAGGGTGGTTTTGCCGATACCGTTCGGGCCAATGATCGCTACGCGCTCGCCGGCTTCAACCTGGAAGCTGAAGTCTTTGAACAGTGGTTTGCCGTCGAAACCTTTGGCCATTTTTTCGACGATGACCGCCTGGCGGTGCAGCTTCTTGTTCTGATCGAAGCGGATGAACGGGCTCACGCGGCTCGAAGGCTTGACCTCGGCCAGCTGGATCTTGTCGATCGCCTTGGCGCGGGAGGTGGCCTGCTTGGCTTTCGAGGCGTTGGCCGAGAAGCGGCTGACGAACGATTGCAGCTCGGAAATCTGCGCTTTCTTCTTGGCGTTGTCCGACAGCAGTTGCTCGCGGGACTGGGTCGCCACGGTCATGTACTCGTCGTAGTTGCCCGGGAACAGACGCAGCTCGCCGTAATCCAGGTCAGCCATGTGCGTGCACACGCTGTTCAGGAAGTGACGGTCGTGAGAGATGATGATCATCAGGCTGTTGCGCTGGGTCAGAACGTTTTCCAGCCAGCGAATGGTGTTGATGTCCAGGTGGTTGGTCGGTTCGTCGAGCAACAGCACTTCCGGATCGGAGAACAGCGCCTGCGCCAGCAATACGCGCAGTTTCCAGCCTGGTGAGACTTCGCTCATCGGGCCGAAGTGCTGCTCGATGCCGATACCCAGGCCCAGCAACAGTTCACCGGCACGGGATTCGGCGGTGTAGCCGTCCATTTCGGCGAATTCGGTTTCCAGCTCGGCCACGGCCATGCCGTCTTCTTCGCTCATTTCCGGCAGCGAGTAGATACGATCGCGCTCGGCTTTGACCTTCCACAGCTCTTCGTGACCCATGATCACGGTGTCGATCACGGTGAATTCTTCGTAAGCGAACTGGTCCTGGCGCAATTTACCCAGACGCACGTTCGGCTCGAGCATGACCTGACCGCCGGACGGGTCGAGGTCGCCGCCGAGGATTTTCATGAAGGTCGACTTGCCGCAACCGTTGGCGCCGATCAGGCCATAGCGGTTGCCCGCGCCGAATTTGACCGAAACGTTTTCGAAGAGCGGCTTGGCGCCGAACTGCATCGTGATGTTAGCTGTAGAGATCAAGAGTTATTCCTGCGAAGCATTCTGAGTAGCGAGGGTGCGGCTGCAGCGCTTGGCCCGAGTCGAAGTGCGCTGAAGCGGGAGAGTCCCGTCATCAACCAAGGGGGGCGCGTAAAGTTTGGCGGCGATTGTACTGGTCTGGCTCTCTAAACGATAGGGCGATCACGCCACGATCGCCGATTGACGTCATCGCGGGACAGTTTTTCACAGTTGAAGATTCACTATCGGTTACAAACTGTGGCTAAAATGCCACCTTTCACCGAGCGTCCGGTAACGGCGCGGGCCAAGGACGTGCCATTTGTAATCAGACCACTGCATAAGACGCTGAGCCTCAGGCCGCCAGGCGCGCAGTTTGTTCACTTCTGACGTGTGACGATTTCCGTGAAACTCATCATTGCTGCTATTTATGTCATTTCCATTGCATACGTTCATTTGCGTGGGCGTGTGCGCCACAAGCTCGGTCGACAACTAAGCGACCACTCGACGTTTCTGGCGCCGATCAACTGCTTTCTTTATCTGTTTTCGAAGAAGCCGAACCAGCCGTACCTGGACCCGAGCGAGTTTCCTGACTTGAGCCCGTTGCAGGCACACTGGGAGGAAATCCGCGAAGAAGGGCAGAATTTGCTGCGTGCCGGCGAGATCAAGCGATCTAACCAGTACGACGATGTCGGGTTCAACTCGTTCTTCAAAAGCGGCTGGAAGCGTTTCTACCTGAAGTGGTACGGCGAAAGCCATCCGTCGGCGATGAAGCTGTGTCCGCGCACCACCGAACTGGTGCAAAGCATTGGTTCGATCAAGGCCGCGATGTTCGCCGAGCTGCCACCGGGCTCGAAACTGGTGCGTCACCGTGACCCGTATGCCGGCTCCTATCGTTATCACCTGGGCTTGGACACGCCGAACGACGCCGGTTGCTACATCAACGTCGACGGTGAGAGCTACCACTGGCGTGACGGCGAAGCGGTGATGTTCGACGAGACGTTTATTCATTACGCCGAAAACACCACCGACAAGAACCGCATCATCCTGTTCTGCGATATTGAGCGCCCGATGAAGTACCGCTGGGCCGCCGCGTTCAACGCCTGGTTCAGCCGTACGGTGATGTCGGCTGCCGGCGCGCCGAACGATGCAGGCGACCGTACTGGCGGGATCAACCGCTTGTTTACGCGGATCTACAAGATTCGTCTGCGTGGCAAAGAACTGAAAAAGCGCAATCGCAAGCGTTACTACATGGAAAAGTGGGCGATCTTCGGTGGTTTGCTGGCGATCTTCATTCTGATCTGAGTTCCAGGCAGACGCTGCTGACGCCATCGCGAGCAGGCTCACTCCTACACTTGAAATGCGTTCCCCTGTAGGAGTGAGCCTGCTCGCGATGAAGGTCTCAAGGGCAACCAATCACTATCAGGAAGCCTTCTTGGTCTTCTTAGCCGGCGCAGATTTCGCCGTTTTCTCTGCTTTCGCTTTTGGTTTCGCCACCGCTTTCCCACCCAGACTGCGTTTAAGCAGCTCGGTCAAATCGATAACATCAGCTGTCTTGCGCTCTTCCTCGCCGCCCACCGTTTCGACATCCTCGATCTTGCCTTCATGGGCCTTTTTCTCGACCAGAGCCATGATCTTGTCTTCGAACTCATCCTTGTAATCCTCGGGCTTCCAGTCCGCGCTCATGTCCTGCACCAACCGTTTGGCCATGTCCAGTTCACCCTTGGCCAGTTGCGGCTTGGTCACTTCGCTGCCCAGCTCCAGCTCATCGAGGCTGCGCACCTCTTGCGGCCAGCGTAACTTCACCAGCACCAAGGCAGAATCCAGCGGCATCAACGCCGCGAGGTACTGGCGCGTATGCAGCACCACGCGGGCGAGGGCGACCTTGTTGGTTTTGCTCAGGGTTTCACGCAGCAATGCGTAAACCTTGCCGCCGCGTTTGTCGGGTGCCAGGTAGTAGGGCGTGTCGATGTTCTGCAGGGGAATCTGTTCGGCATCGACAAAGGAAAAGATGTCGATGGTCTGCGTCGATACGGGATGCGCCGAGCGAATCTCTTCCTCGCTCAGCACCACATAGCGGCCCTTTTCATAGGCCACACCTTTGACGATGTGCTCCTTGGTGACTTCTTTGCCGGTGACCTTGTTGACCCGTTTATAACCGACAGGATCCATGCTGCGGCTGTCGAGCCAATCGAAATCGACGCCCTGCGACGAGGTCGCCGAGACCAATGCGACAGGGATGTGCACCAGTCCGAAACTGATTGCGCCTTTCCAGATTGCCCGAGCCATGGTGAGTTCTCCGAGTGATGATCGGATGACCTGCGGCTGTGACTGAAAGTTTCCCCGAAATGCGCGGGTTTACAGGGACTCGGTCAAGCCGTGTTACATGTTGTTTAAGGCTTGCGGGTTAACAAATCCGAACCCTGAGCGTAGCGTGGACTCGAAGGCTCTATCCCCGGCCCATCGAGAGGCAGCGTCATGAACCGAATTCTGCTTGGCATCGTCGTCCTGACCCTCAGTGGTGGTCTGGTTCATGCCGACGTCCTGTTGGCGCAAAGCCCCACCGGCAATAGCAATAACCCCTACAACAGTCCGATCCGCCGGGCCAATCCGAACAGCATGCAGGGCACTCAGCCCAGCGCTCCACCCATTCGGGGACCGAACACTGTACCGACGCCGCGCCAGCCTACGGTCGAGAACCGAGGCATTGGTAATGGCCAGCCGATCCGCTCGGTGCCGAGCACGCCGCCCACGTTCATTCCCAACCCACCTTCGCGCAGCGGAGACAGCAACCGTTGAGCGGCAGAACTGAGGTTCTGCCGGCCCTGCAAACGAACAAAAGGAATCGTGCATGTTGCGTAAAACCGTTCTAGCCACACTGTGTGCCGGCGCGCTGATCAGCGCTCCGGCCTTTGCCGCCGCCCCCAAAGAGCTGCAAAGCGAGCAGGGCACCCTTGAAGTCACGACCATCACCGCAGGCCTTGAGCATCCTTGGGCACTGGCGTTTTTACCGGATCGCCAAGGCATGCTGGTCACCGAGCGTCCGGGTAATCTGCGCGTGGTGGCCGCCGACGGCAAACTGTCGGCGCCGATCTCCGGTGTGCCGCAGGTCTGGGCCAAGGGGCAGGGCGGGTTACTCGATGTCGCGCTGTCACCGGACTTCAAACAGGATCGTCTGGTCTATCTGTCCTATGCCGAAGGTGGCGGTGCCGGCGACAAGGCCGGCACCGCTGTGGGGCGAGGACGGCTCTCGGATGACTTGAAGACGCTGAAGGATTTCAAAGTGATCTTCCGCCAGGAACCGAAGCTTTCGGTCGGCAATCACTTCGGCTCACGGCTGGTGTTTGATCGCGACGGTTATTTGTTCATTACCTTGGGTGAGAACAACGACCGGCCGACCGCGCAGGATCTCGACAAGCTGCAAGGCAAGGTCGTGCGCATCTACCCGGACGGCAAGGTGCCGGATGACAACCCGTTTGTTGGTCAGTCCGGCGTACGCCCCGAGATCTGGGCCTACGGCCTGCGCAACCCGCAGGGTGCGGCACTCAATCCATGGACCGGCACGCTATGGGAAAACGAGCACGGCCCGCGCGGTGGCGATGAGGTGAACATCATCGAGCGCGGCAAGAACTACGGCTGGCCTCTGGCGACCCACGGCATCAATTATTCGATGCAGCCGATCCCGGAAGCTCAGGGCAAAACGGCCGAAGGCACTGTCGCACCGCACCACGTGTGGGAGAAGTCGCCGGGCGTTACCGGTATGGCGTTTTACGATGCCGATCGTTTCAAGCCGTGGCAACACAATGCGTTTATCGGCGCGCTGGTGACTCAGGAGCTGATCCGCTTGCAGTTCGATGGTGACAAGGTGGTGCACGAAGAGCGCTTACTGGGTGAACTCAAGCAGCGGATTCGTGATGTGCGGCAAGGGCCGGATGGTTACTTGTACGTGCTGACGGATGAAGAGAAGGGCTCTTTGTACAAAATCGGCTTGAAGCCCGAACTTTAAAGAAGATTCCCCCTATAGGAGCTGTCGAGTGCAACGAGGCTGCGATCTTTTGATCTTGTTTTCAAGATCAAGATCAAAAGATCGCAGCCTGCGGCAGCTCCTGCATGTGGAGGTTTACGTTTCGCGGGAATACAGCACTACTGCAGCACGCAATTTACCCCGGCCAAACCGGCACATTTTCTCGAACTCCCCATGACTCACCGGCACATGCTGGCAATCCATGGGCTGTCGATGCTGGCTGTGGTCAACATCCGGGTCATGCAGGTAAACGAAGTCTTCGTCGCAATCGGTCACGATCACCCAGTGCGGCGATTTGGAGCGGGTCAGTCGATAGCTGCTGATCAACACCATCGGCTGTCCACCGGCATCCAGCAGTCGCGGCAGATCCAGCAATGCACCGATCACGCACTCGACATCGGTCTCTTGCAATTGCGCCGTAAACTCTTCGTGGACCAGGCGCATGACGTCTTTTTTATGCGCGTCACGCACACCGTCGAGGAACAGCGGCCCACTCATGCTCAGCGCCATACGCACGCGAAACCCCCGACGCCACGCCGCCAGTGCCAATCCCTGCGGGCTGCAACCGCCATGGCCGGAGGTCATGAACACCGTCGTTGCTTCCCGCCAGACCTGCAACTCTTCCCGACGCTCCAGCAAACGCTCCGATTGCAAGGCGCCCATGGCCATCAACAGACACGCCGGGCCACAGGTGAAATCGGTGGTTTGCGGGTAGTAAGGCACCTTGATGCTGCGCGAATCACGGTGCTGGAGAATGCGTTTCTCCAGACGCAGCGCATCGGCGTGGTCTTCGTAGTAATCGTGAATCAGGGCAAAACGCCGGTAGCCATTGCGCTCGTACAGCGCGATGGCCGCAGGGTTGTCGAGGCGCACTTCCAGGCGCAGGTACGCGCAGTCATGTTCCAGGGCCATCGCCTCAATGCGCTGCAGCAATGCCTTGCCCAGGCCCGTGCCGCGCGCCTCGACGGCGATGGCGATGGAATACAGCCGCGCGAGCGAAGTGCCGCGATGAAACAACACCAACGCATAACCCAACAATTGACCGTCGTACTCCGCCACCAGCAACTGCCCGTGAGCACGGGTGATCATCCACTGAAAGCTGCGACTGGTGAGCCGGTCCGTGGTGAAACATTGCATTTCCAGTGCCAGCAACGCCGGCAAGTCTTCAACTACCGCCAAACGAAAAACAGCCTTCATATGACCACCGTAAAAGTTGCGTAACGAAACGAGACTTTCAAAAAACTTCGTGCTTAATAGAAAAGGTCTTGTTCTCCAACGGATCAATCTCTATGTCAGCGGTACAGGGTCATTGGCGCGAAGTATCCGAGCAAAGTTTGCCGGCGGCAACTTATTTAAAATCAGCGATTAAAACATCCAGTCAGGTTTTGATTATTGTCGAGCGCAAGGAAGACTGGGCCTCATATTTCCCCAGCGAAGACATCCTGACGGCGCAGGAATACCTCGAGCACAGCTGTGACAGCGAGCCGGGCAAGCGCGTGCAGGTGATCAATCTGTGCCGCAGCTACAAGTACCTTGGCCACGGTTACTACTGCTCGTTGCTCGCCGAGGCGCGGGGGCACAAGGTGATTCCGTCGGTGCGAACCATCAGCGAACTGACAAAAAAATCACTGTACGGTCTGGCATTGGACGATCTCGATAAAACCCTTGAGAAAGCCCTCAGTCATCATCTCTACAGTGATACCGAAGGCTTTACTCTGACCCTGTATTTTGGCCGGACCCATATCGAGCCATTACAGGATCTGGCCCGGCAGTTGTTTGAAGTGTTTCCCTGTCCGATTCTGTTAGTTGAGTTTCGGCGAACTAACGGATGGCATATTGAAGGCATCAAGTCCGGTGCCTTGCACAAGTTGCGCGACGATCAGGAAGATCAGTTTGCCAATGCGCTGGACGGTTTCAGTCGTAAAGTCTGGCGTGTGCCGCGCTCGCCGCAAGTGGCGCGCTACGACCTGGCAATATTGCACGATCCGCAGGAGGCTTTACCGCCGTCCAACGCCAAGGCACTGGCGAACTTCGTCCGGGTCGGCAAAACCATGGGCATCGACGTCGAACTGATTGAACGCAAGGATTACGCACGTCTCGCCGAGTACGACGGTTTGCTGATCCGTGAAACCACCAGCGTCGACAACCACACTTATCGCTTCGCCAAGAAGGCCGAAAGTGAAGGGCTGGTGGTCATGGATGACCCAACGTCGATATTGCGCTGCACCAACAAGGTTTACCTGACCGATCTGCTCAACAGCCATCAACTGGGCATGCCCGCCACCGAAATCCTCTACAAGGAGCGACCCGAAGACTTCGAACGAGTGGGTGAGCGCCTTGGTTTTCCGCTGGTGCTGAAGATTCCCGACGGCTGTTTTTCCCGCGGTGTGATCAAGGTCGAAAGTCAGCAAGCGCTGCTTGAGGCGACCGCCGAATTGTTTGAGCACTCGGTGTTGCTGCTGGCTCAGGAGTTTTTCTACACCGAGTACGACTGGCGCATCGGCGTGCTCAATCGCAAACCGATCTTCGCCTGCCAATACTTCATGTCCAAGGGCCACTGGCAAATCTACAACCACAAGGCCAAAGGTCAGGACGTCAACGGCGAATGCCGCACGATGGCGATCCACGAGGCGCCGCGTGCGGTGGTGGAGCTGGCAGTGAAGACCGCCAATCTGATTGGCGACGGCCTCTACGGTGTCGATCTGAAGCAGGCCGGCGACAAAGTGGTGGTGATCGAAGTCAACGACAACCCCAACCTCGACGCCGGCATCGAAGACGCCTATTTGCACGACGATCTGTACTCACTGGTGCTGGAAGAGTTCGTGCGCCGCCTGGAACTCAAGCGTCGCGGCCAGGCCTGGTGAGGCGCCGATGATCAACAGCTTCGCACTGAGCCACGGCGCCCTGCAGCGGGTCGAGCGACTGGACGCCGAGGTGATGCTGTTCAGCAACCCCGATGCCGCCGAGCGCGACTTGCTGCACAGTCATTTCAAGGTCGATGAACACGCATTGGCGTCAGCGCTGGACCCGGATGAGGTGTCGCGCATCGAGTTTCATCCCGACCATTTGTTTCTGATCTGGAAACGCCCGGAAAACTACTCCGGTGGCGGCAGTCTGGCATTTGAAGTGTCGTCCTGCGGGCTGCTGTTCGCGCCGGGGCAACTGCTGGTAATCGCCACCGATGACACGCCGCTGCACGGCCTCGGCACCCGCCAGCCGTTGAACACGCCGCTGGATGTGTTGCTTGATTTGCTGTTCAGCAATATCCATCACTACCTCGGGCACCTGAAGGTGATCAAACTGGTCGCCCGCGAATTGCAGCAGAAATTCAACCACTCGATGCAGAACCAGCATCTGGTGCAGATGTTCAACCTCAGCGAAAGCCTGATCTATTACATCAACGCGCTGCACAGCAACGGCGCGGTCCTCACGCGCCTGCGCAATCATGCCGAGAAACAGCATTTCGGCAGTGAAGCGCTCGGCCTGATTGACGATCTGATCATTGAGAACAACCAGTGCTACAAGCAGGCGGAAATCTACTCGACGGTGTTTTCCGGTTTGATCGATGCGCGCGGCAATCTGATGAACAACAGCATGAACAACCTGCTGCGCAAGCTGACGTTGATCAACGTGGTGTTTCTGCCGTTGAACCTGATTGCGAGCATTGGTGGCATGTCGGAGTTCAGCATGATGACGGCGGGGACGCCGTGGTGGATTTCCTATCCGCTGTTTCTGGCGGTGATGTTGTTGGGGGCGGGGGGGATGATGTTTGGGTTGCGGCGTTTGGCTCGATGAGTGGGGTTGTGCAATAACCCGGGCAGGAGCTGCCGAAGGTCCGATCGCGGCCCGAACCTTCGGCAGCTCCTACAGGGGAGTAAGCACTGCAGTCCCGCATTTGGCCGAACCGCCGCCGTGATGCCTTGTTATAGTTCGGGCCTCATTCTCTGCCCGGTAAAGGATCACTGCCATGACTCAATACTCCGCCTTCAACGTCGAACTGGCCGACAACATCGCCCATGTGCAGATCAATCGCCCGGAAAAAATCAATTCGATGAACGCGGCGTTCTGGAGCGAGATCGTCGAGATCTTCCAGTGGGTCGACGACACCGACGAAGTGCGCGTGGTGGTGCTCAGCGGCAACGGTAAACATTTCTCCTCCGGCATCGACCTGATGATGCTCGCCGGCGTCGCCAATGAACTGGGCAAGGACGTCGGCCGCAACGCGCGCCTGCTGCGTAAAAAAATTCTGACCCTGCAAGCCTCGTTCAACGCCGTCGACAACTGCCGTAAACCGGTGCTTGCGGCCATTCAAGGTTATTGCCTGGGCGGCGCCATCGATCTGATCGCCGCGTGCGACATGCGCTATGCCGCCGAAGACGCACAATTCTCGATCAAGGAAATCGATATCGGCATGGCCGCCGATGTTGGCACTTTGCAACGGTTGCCACGGATCATCGGTGACGGCATGCTGCGTGAACTGGCTTACACCGGTCGCACCTTCGGCGCCGAAGAAGCGCGCAGCATCGGCCTGGTCAATCGCGTCTACAGCGACAAGGACGCGCTGCTCGAAGGTGTGCTGGACATCGCCCGCGAGATCGCTTCGAAATCGCCGATCGCGGTCACCGGCACCAAGGAAATGATCAGCTACATGCGCGACCATCGCATCGACGACGGCCTCGAATACGTTGCCACCTGGAATGCCGCCATGCTGCAATCCACCGACTTGCGCGTGGCCATGGCTGCCCATATGAGCAAACAGAAACCCGAATTCCTGGACTGAGAAACCATGACATCTCGCTGGACCACTGCAGTACTGGACACCGATCAACCGGGCGGCTGGGCCGTGGCGCGCAGCCCGGAAGGCTTTTTGTTCGACGACAACGGCGCGTTGTTCCCTCGGGAATGGCTCAAGCGTCAGGACTTGTCAGTTCTCACCGAGCATGGCATTGGCCATCTCGATGGCGAGCCGGTGTATTTGCTGGAACTGCGCAGTGCCAGCGAAGTGTCGGGTTGCAACTGGAAAGGCCTGCGGGCGTTCATGCTCGACGGCGATCACACCATCTACAAGGTGCTTGGGTATGCCGCGCAGATCGGCACCTGGGCCCGTGAGCACCGTTTCTGCGGCAACTGCGGGCAGGCCATGACGCAGGTGCCGCGCGAGCGGGCGATGTATTGCCAGCCGTGCGACCTGCGCAGTTATCCGCGGATTTCGCCGAGCATGATCGTGCTGATCACCCGTGGCGACGAAATCCTGTTGGCGCGCTCACCGCGTTTCGTCACCGGGGTTTACAGCACGCTGGCCGGGTTCGCCGAGCCGGGCGAGTCCGCCGAGGATTGCCTGATTCGGGAAGTGCGCGAAGAAGTGCAGATCGAGGTGAAGAACATTCAGTACATGGGCAGTCAGTGCTGGCCGTTCCCGCATTCGATGATGCTCGGCTTCCATGCCGAATACGCCGGTGGCGAAATTGTCTGTCAGGAAGACGAGATCGAAGACGCCCAGTGGTTCAACGTGCACGACTTGCCGCCGTTGCCAGCGTCCAAGTCGATTGCCCGTTACCTGATCGACGTCTACGTGGCCCGGCGTTTAGGCCACGCTGAACCAGTGCTGCCAGGCTAGGCGTACGGTCAAACCCAGCACCACGGTGATGAACACCGGGCGAATGAATTTAGCGCCGCCGCTGATCGCGGTGCGCGCGCCAAAGAACGCGCCGACCATCACCGACAGGCCCATGCTCAGGCCGATGATCCAGTCCACCTGCCCGGAAAACACGAACACCGACAGCGCCGCAATGTTGCTGACGAAGTTCATGCTGCGCGCCACGCCGCTGGCCTTGACCAGATCGATTGGGTAGAGCAGCAGGCTGCTTACTGTCCAGAATGCGCCGGTACCGGGGCCGGCCACACCGTCGTAGAAACCGAGGCTGAAGCCTTGGGTCGATTGCCATTTCTTTTTGATCGGGGCGTCGCTGTCCAGTGGCGCTTTTGGCGTGCCGCCGAACAACAGATACAGGCCGCAAGCGAAGACGATTACCGGAAGCATCTTGTTCAGCCATTCGGCCGGCAGGTAATGGGCGACGACGGCTCCGGTCAGTGCGCCGACCAGTGTGCCGACGATGGCGTGGGTCCACTGTCGCGGGTGGAACAATTTGCGTTTGTAGAAGGTGAAACTGGCGGTGGCCGAGCCGAAGGTCGAACTCAACTTGTTGGTGCCCAGTACCAAGTGCGGCGGCAGGCCAGCGGTCAGCAGCGCAGGCGTGGTCAGCAGACCGCCACCGCCGGCGATGGCGTCGATGAAACCGGCAATGAAAGCGACAAGGGCCAGGATGGCAAGGGTGGTGAGGTCAACGCTGAGTTCGAAAGGCATGGAATCGGCTTATTCGGCAGGGCGCAGATTGGGCTGCGGGGAGGGCGGTCATGTTACCTGTATCCAACTTTTGCGGCGACCCATCTGACGCCATCGCTGGCAAGCC
>NZ_AKJR01000089.1:54-31025 GCF_000282235.1 Pseudomonas sp. GM24
ACTCGACAGCTCCTACAGGGTTCGATGCCTGGCAATGTCAACGCACAACGCCTCCATTCAAACCTGCGACACCCCGCCACGCCACGACCTTGGTCGACACTGACTAACCGCCCCGCGCATGCGAGACTGTCCGCCCGGGCAGGAGTGCCGGGGAGTCATTTGTCGGGAGTGTTGCATGTCGCTGTCCACCGGGCTGATCGCCGCCGTCGCCCTGGCCTATATGGCCATCATGTTCGCCATCGCCTTCTACGGCGACCGCCGCAGCGCGCCGTTGCCGCCGCGCATGCGTGCCTGGGTGTACAGCCTGTCGCTGGCGGTTTACTGCACCAGTTGGACGTTCTTCGGCGCAGTCGGTCAGGCGGCGGAACAACTGTGGTCATTCCTGCCGATTTACCTCGGACCGATCCTGCTGTTGGTGGGTGCGCCGTGGGTCCTGCAAAAAATGGTGATGATCAGCAAACAGGAGAACATCACCTCCATCGCTGACTTTATCGCCGCGCGTTACGGCAAATCGCAATCGCTGGCGGTGGTCGTTGCGCTGATCTGCCTGGTCGGCGTCCTTCCTTATATCGCCCTGCAACTCAAGGGCATTGTCCTCGGCGTGAACCTGCTGATCGGCGCCGGTGCCGACGCCATGGGCACCCGCGCCCAGGACACCGCGCTGATCGTGTCGCTGGTGCTGGCGCTGTTCACCATCGTGTTCGGCACGCGCAACCTCGATGCCACCGAACACCACCGTGGCATGGTGCTGGCGATTGCCTTCGAATCGCTGGTCAAACTGTTCGCGTTTCTCGCCGTCGGCGCCTTCGTCACTTATGGCCTGTATGACGGTTTCGAAGACCTGTTCAACCAAGCCATGCTCGCCCCACGCCTCGAGGAATACTGGAAAGAAACCATCAACTGGCCATCGATGGTGGTGCAAACCGGCGTGGCGATGATGGCAATCATCTGCCTGCCCCGGCAGTTCCATGTGACGGTGGTGGAGAACATTGATCCGCAGGATCTGCGCCTGGCCAAATGGGTGTTTCCAGCGTACCTCGCATTGGCTGCTTTGTTTGTAGTCCCGATCGCTTTAGCCGGTCAGATGATGCTGCCAAGTGACGTCTTGCCCGACTCCTTCGTGATCAGCCTGCCACTGGCTCAGGCGCACCCGGCGCTGGCGATGCTGGCGTTTATCGGCGGCGCGTCAGCTGCGACCGGCATGGTGATTGTCGCCAGTGTGGCGCTGTCGACCATGGTCTCCAACGACATGCTATTGCCGTGGTTGCTGCGCAGAAATAACGCCGAGCGCCCGTTCGAAGTATTCCGCCAGTGGATGCTCTCGGTACGCCGCGTGAGCATCGTAGTGATTCTGCTGCTGGCGTACGTCAGCTATCGCTTGCTCGGTTCGACCGCGAGCCTGGCGACCATCGGCCAGATTGCCTTTGCTGCGGTGACCCAACTGGCACCCGCGATGCTCGGCGCGCTGTACTGGAAACAGGCCAACCGCCGTGGTGTTTTCGCAGGCCTGGCCGCCGGTACTTTCCTGTGGTTCTACACGTTGATCCTGCCGATTGCCGCGCACAGTCTCGGTTGGTCACTGAGCAGTTTTCCGGGGCTGGCTTGGCTGCACAGCAATCCGCTGAACCTGCCGATTACCCCGCTGACCCAAGGCGTCGTGCTGTCACTGGCCGGTAACTTCACCTTGTTCGCCTGGGTCTCGGTGCTGTCGCGTACACGGGTGTCGGAGCACTGGCAGGCCGGGCGTTTCATCGGTCAGGAAATCAGCGCACGGCCGAGTGCACGCTCGATGCTGGCGGTGCAGATTGACGATTTGCTGCAATTGGCCGCGCGTTTCGTCGGTGAGGAACGTGCGCGGCAGAGCTTTATTCGTTTCGCTTACCGTCAAGGCAAAGGCTTCAACCCGAACCAAAATGCCGACGGCGAGTGGATCGCCCATACCGAGCGTTTGCTGGCCGGTGTGCTTGGCGCGTCCTCGACCCGCGCGGTGGTAAAAGCCGCCATCGAAGGTCGGGAAATGCAACTGGAGGATGTAGTCCGAATCGCCGATGAAGCTTCGGAGGTCCTACAGTTCAACCGCGCCCTGTTGCAGGGTGCAATCGAGAACATTACCCAGGGCATCAGCGTCGTCGATCAGTCGCTGAAACTGGTGGCGTGGAACCGGCGTTATCTGGAGCTGTTCAACTACCCGGACGGCTTGATCAGTGTCGGCCGACCGATTGCCGACATTATTCGCTACAACGCCGAGCGCGGTTTGTGCGGCCCCGGTGAAGCGGAAGTCCACGTTGCTCGTCGTTTGCACTGGATGCGCCAGGGCCGCGCGCATACGTCTGAGCGGCTGTTCCCCAACGGCCGGGTGATCGAGTTGATCGGCAACCCGATGCCGGGCGGCGGCTTCGTCATGAGTTTCACTGACATCACCGCATTCCGCGAAGCCGAACAGGCGCTGACCGAAGCCAATGAAGGATTGGAGCAACGGGTCAGCGAACGTACCCAGGAACTGTCGCAACTCAACGTCGCGCTGACCGAAGCCAAGGGCACCGCTGAAGCCGCCAACCAGTCGAAAACCCGCTTCCTCGCCGCGGTCAGCCACGACCTGATGCAACCGCTGAACGCCGCCCGGCTGTTCTCCGCCGCCCTCTCCCATCAGGACGACGGCTTGAGCGGCGAGGCACAGAAACTGGTGCAGCACCTCGACAGTTCGCTGCGCTCGGCCGAGGATCTGATCAGCGATCTACTGGATATTTCCCGACTGGAAAACGGCAAGATCAACCCGGATCGCAAGCCGTTCGCCGTCAATGAGCTGTTCGACACTCTCGGTGCCGAATTCAAGGCACTGGCACAGGAACAAGGTCTGACCTTCCGTGTGCGCGGCAGTCATCTGCGCATCGACAGCGACATCAAATTGCTGCGCAGGATTCTGCAGAATTTCCTCACCAACGCTTTCCGCTATGCCAAGGGCCCGGTGCTGCTCGGGGTGCGTCGACGCGGCGGCGAACTGTGCCTGGAAGTGTGGGATCGCGGGCCGGGGATTCCGGAAGATAAACAGCAGGTGATTTTCGAGGAATTCAAACGCCTCGACAGTCATCAGACCCGCGCTGAAAAAGGCCTCGGGCTGGGTTTGGCAATTGCCGATGGCTTGTGCCGTGTACTCGGCCACACCTTGCGTGTGCGCTCGTGGCCGGGGCGCGGCAGTGTGTTCAGTGTCCGCGTGCCGCTGGCCCGCTCCCAAGCCGTGCCGGTCAGCGCCGTCGCTGAATTGAATGGCAAGTTGCTGAGCGGCGCGCAGGTACTGTGCATCGACAATGAAGACAGCATTCTGATCGGCATGAACAGCCTGCTGAGCCGCTGGGGCTGTCAGGTGTGGACGGCGCGCAATCGTGAGGAATGTGCGGCGCTGCTGAGTGACGGCGTGCGACCGCAACTGGCGTTGGTCGACTATCACCTCGATCACGGGGATACCGGTACCGAGTTGATGGCGTGGTTGCGCACACGCCTGGGCGAACCGGTGCCGGGGGTGGTGATCAGTGCTGACGGGCGACCGGAGATGATCGCGCAGGTGCACGCGGCGGGCCTGGATTATCTGCCGAAACCGGTGAAGCCGGCGGCGTTGCGGGCGTTGTTGAGTCGGTATTTGCCGCTATAGAAGCAAAAAGATCGCAGCCTTCGGCAGCTCCTACAGGATGTACGCCGTACCAATGTAGGAGCTGCCGGAGTAGCTGCCGGAGGCTGCGATCTTTTGATCTTTATTCAGGGAGTTCGACGAGACCATCGACATCGGTCATCGCCCGCTCCAGCAAATCCGCCGGCAAGCTCTTGCTCGCCCGTGCACCGAGCAACTTGAGCTGTTCACTGCGACTGACCAGATTGCCGCGCCCCTCAGTCAGCTTGTTGCGCGCTGAACTGTAGGCTTTATCCAGCTGTTGCAGTCGATTGCCGACCTCATCGAGATCCTGAATAAACAGCACGAACTTGTCGTACAGCCACCCGGCGCGCTCGGCGATTTCCCGAGCGTTCTGACTTTGGCGCTCCTGCTTCCACAGACTGTCGATCACGCGCAACGTTGCCAGCAACGTGGTCGGACTGACGATGACAATGTTGCGGTCGAAGGCTTCCTGAAACAGTGATGGCTCAGCCTGCAACGCCGCCGAAAACGCAGCTTCTATCGGCACGAACAGTAAAACGAAGTCGAGGCTGTGCAGGCCTTCCAGACGTTTGTAATCCTTGCCGGCCAGGCCTTTGACGTGATTGCGCAACGACAGGACGTGCTGCTTGATCGCGATCTGCCCGAGGGTGTCGTCGTCGGCAGCCACGTATTGCTGATACGCGGTAAGACTCACCTTGGAGTCCACCACCACTTGCTTGTCGCCCGGCAGGTAAATGATCACGTCAGGCTGGAAGCGCTCGCCGTCCGGGCCTTTGAGATTGACCTGAGTCTGGTACTCGCGGCCCTTCTCCAGACCGGCGTGTTCGAGCACACGCTCAAGAATCAGCTCGCCCCAGTTGCCTTGGGTTTTCTGGCCTTTGAGGGCACGGGTCAGGTTGGTGGCTTCGTCGCTCAGACGCAGATTGAGCGCCTGCAATCGCTCCAGTTCCTTGGCCAGCGAGAAGCGCTCGCGGGCCTCGGCCTGATAGCTTTCTTCCACACGTTTTTCGAAGGATTGAATGCGCTCCTTGAGCGGATCGAGCAACTGTCCGAGCCGTTGCTGACTGGTCTCGGCAAAACGCTGCTCGCGCTCATCGAAGATCTTCCCGGCCAGTTCGGCAAACTGCGCCCGCAGTTCATCGCGCGAACCTTGCAGGTCGCTGAGGCGTTGCTGATGACTTTCCTGCTGTTCGCGCAGTTCGGCGTTCAGTGAGGCGGCCTGTGCATCGAGGCGGCGCAGTTCTGCTTCCTTGTTCGCACGTTCGAGGTTCCAGGCGTGGGAGGCATCGCGAGCGTCGTCGCGTTCGATCTGCAGCAGTTCGACTTCCCGGCGCAGAGCCGCCAGCTCAGCTTGCTTGGCGGCATTGGCCTGACCGAGATCGGCGATCTCATCGCGACTGGCGTCGAGCTGCGCGTTGAGCCCGTCCTGTGCCAGTTGCGCCATGGCCAGACGTTCTTCGAGCAGAGCCACCTCGGCCTGCCCATTGCTCGCCCGGCGTTGCAGTTGCCAGGCCAGCGCCAGCAGTGGCAATCCCGCTGCTGCAAGCCCCAGCAATACGCTGGTCAAGTCCATAGCCATAGCCACTCCCGCCGATCTTATAAAGCCTGAAGGTTAACCAAGGTGTCAGGTCTTGGACAGCTCAGTCTTCGAGCAGACCGAGTTCCTGCTGCGCACGACGGTCGCCGGCGCGAGCAGCTTGGCGCAACAGATCCTGACCGATGCGACGGTCCCGTGCGTTACCGCATTCGCGGCACATCAATTGGCCGAGACGGCTTTGCGCAACCACCACGCCATCACGCGCCGGTTGTTTGAGCAGGCGGCCAGCGAGGTGTTTTGCATTGTGACTGTCGCTCAGGCGCGGGCTGTCGAGCAGCCATTCGGCAACGCGAACGGAAAATCGCTTGGGCGGGGTAACAGGAGAAGGCTGTGAGGTAACAGAGTCTGATACTGAGCGAAACTTCATAAAGCACTGTGGGACGAATCGGAAGGCGCGCCACTCTACTCTCTTTTTCTTACAGGTAAAGTCGAAAAACAACCCGGCACGCCCGTCCTAGAGCAAGCGCTCGGGACAATCCACAGAAGCTGTGGATAACTCAGTGGACAACCGCCCTCCAACCCTCGCAAAGCCTTATGGAATGGGGCTCGCAGTCAAACTGACGATTTTTTCACCAACAAAAAAAAGCGATGTTTTTCATTGACTTAAACTTTCGTTGCAGGCAGCCATCGGGGTCAGGATTGGTATGACAGCGCCGTTACAGCCTGCGCAACTAATGTGCACAAGTACCTGTTACCTGGTTATATCGCTGCGCTTTTTCGGGTCGTTTTGGCGATCGGTGGGGGGATAAACCAGTCTGGCGCGCGCCTCGATGAAAATATCTTCACCGACCGACGGTCAATCAATGCGCCAATTCCGGGCATTTGAGCAAACACGCCAAGCAGCCTCAAGCTGTGGCTGCGATGTTTTTCTACACGAAGTTTGCTTTACCCGTTTCGATCCGTTAGTATCCGCGGCGTTAGTACCAAGCTGAAAGTCAATTCCGGTCGAACACATCCCCACGGTCAGCCTTCTACCAAGAAGCCCTACCGAAAAAGCGGGAACGACCCCTCGATGGTTTCCAGGTAAATCTTGCGACGACACTGCCTTCGAATGATGCGAAGGGTGTTGCGAAGAACACTTACTCTGACCGAACCAACCTGCAAATTGATCAGGATCTTCACCCCGGGCCCAGAACCTTTGCCCTCGTTGTGATGCCTGCCCTCCTAAGTACCTACCTGCCAGCCCAAGCGCGCCAACTTATCAGCGCTTCAAACTGGCTGCTTTGTTCCAGTCGGGTTCTTCGTTTGACCAATGGTGGTCGACGTTACTGGAACGTTTTAACGTTGCACGGTTCTTATCCGTGTCATTTGTAGGAACACCTAATAACTATGTCTACTCAAATCCATACTCAGGATGCCATTCGCACCCTAACCAACGCTTTTGCACCAATGAACTGCCTGATCATGGCCGCTCGCAAAGGCTGCTTCAGCTTCACACTGGTCAACGAACACGGTATCGCCCGCCACAGCGAGCGTCTGTACCCCGATCAGTACTCCAGCGCTGAACCGCTGCAGGCCGTGATCGATCGTACCCGTCAGGCACTGGTTGCCTGAAAGCCGAAAAGGCTGCAAAAGCAAAAGCCCCGCACAAAATGCGGGGCTTTTTATTGCCCGATGTTTCGCTTTTACCCCTCAGCGGCTAAGCACCATCGGATATAACGAATATTCCCCGCAGCGGGAAATATTTTAAAAACAGGCCTTTACGTCGCGAATATGACACTACACTTCAACTCAAGCGGCGTGATCCGCTTGCGGCGAGCCTGAACCGATCCACAGCTGCCAAGCCCCCTTCAGGACTCGCCATTAATAACAAGAACCGAGGGTTTTATGGGTATCGCTGCCAGCGAACTGTGCCGCTACGTGATCCGTCCTACGCTGATCTACCTGGGACGTCACAGCGCGACTGCCGAATCTCTGCTGCTGGGCATCGCCGCCAGCCAGTCAGCCTTGGGTTCCGCCCTGCATGACCGCCGTGGGCACGGCCTCTACCGCATCGCCGAGCATCGCCATCAGGCCCTCTGGGATGATTATCTGGCGCTCGACCCGGAACGCGCGAGCCTGGTGCGCGGCCTCGCCAGTCAACACGCTTTCCTCAGCGGTCCACACCTGGAACTTACGGTCAATCTGCGTTACGCCACAGCGATTGCCTGGCTGCTGGTAGAAGAACAAAACCCCACTCTCCCCGATTCCAACGATTTGCTGGGGATGGCGCGTATCTGGCGCCAGACCTTTCAACCCCAAGGTCGTCTGCGCGACTTCACTTATGCCTGGCACACCTGTGTTTCAACGGTGAATCAGGTCGCTTGCTGACCGCCGGGTTTCAGAAGATCTGCCAACAGGTCGCGAATCTGGTCGGATTGTCCTACAAAACCGCTCTAACTCAAGGCATACGGACTATAGCGCTGGGGCGAAAATGTTGGTAATTTTCGCCCCGGTGATCACCAGGAGTTCTAATAATGAAAAAAGTCATGCTCAAAACCACCCTTAGCCTCGCCGTTACCATGGCATCCACCCAGATCTTCGCAGCTGGCTTTGCCATCAACGAACACAGCATCAGCGGGATGGGCACTGGTTACGCTGGGCGATCTTCTTCTGCCGACGACGCAAGCACTGTTTATGGCAACCCTGCCGGCATGTCGCGCCTCAAGCGCGAACAAGTCACTGGCGGCGTTGCATTCCTCGATGCAAAAACCGATATCAGCGATGCCAGCTCCAGCCCTAACGGCGGCAGCAACAAAGGCGACATGGTGCCCTTCACCTCAGTACCTATGGGCTTCTACGTCAAACCGATCGATGATCATTGGGCATTCGGCCTTGGCGTGTACGTGCCATTCGGCCTGATTACCGACTACGAAAAAGGCTTTGCCGGCCGTTACTTCGGCAGCAAGTCCGAAGTACAAGTGATCACCTTCCAGCCAACCGTCAGCTACGCCTTCAACGATAAGGTATCGATCGGTTTCGGTCCAACCATCAACCGCATTGACGGCTCGCTGGAGTCCAACCTGTCGATCACTCAAGCCCTGCCGGACGGCAAGGTCAAGATCAAGGGTGACGACACCGCACTGGGCTACAACGTCGGCCTGCTGGTACAAGCCACCGACAGCACTCGCGTCGGTCTGACGTACCACTCGAAAGTCGACTACAAGCTCGAAGGCGACACCAAGGTCAACTACGGCGCACTGGCCCTGGTCGGTGTGGGCGCCAACCAGAAGTACGACGCTTCGCTGAAGATCACTACCCCTGAATCGGTCGACCTCTCGGTAACCCAGGCGATCAACGATCGCTGGAACGTTTATGCCGGTACTACCTGGACCCGCTGGAGCCAGCTGGAGAAAATCACCGTCAAGAACTCCGGTGTGCAGCCGCTGCTGGCCGGTCAGTTCGGCGAGATCACCGAAGACCAGAACTGGCACGACTCCTGGGCTTACGCCGTGGGTACTTCGTACCAGCTGAACAAGGAATGGGTACTGCGTACCGGTCTGACTTTCGACCAGTCGCCGACCAACAACGTCGACCGCTCGCCACGCATTCCTACCGGCGACCGGACGATCTTCAGCATCGGTGCCGGCTGGAGCCCGACCGAAGATCTGACCATCGACGTGGCCTACTCGTACCTGAAGGAAGAGTCGGTCAACATCCGCAACCAGAACGATCGTGGCCAGAGCTACAACTCGAAGTATGAAAACTCGGCAAACGGTTTCGGTGTCGGCGCGACCTACCGCTTCTGATGCTGCGCGGCGAGGCTAATCCCTCGCCCACAAAAAGCCCCGCTCTCTTTGCAGAGGCGGGGCTTTTTTATGCCTGAAATTTGTGCGACCTGTAGGAGCTGTCGAGTGCAACGAGGCTGCGATCTTTTGATCTGTTTTTTTAAAATCAAAGATCGCAGCGTGAAATCAAAGATCGCAGCGTGCCGCAGCTCCTACAGATCAGGGCTTCAAGGGTTTCGAGGCAATCGCCTTTTCGATCGCGGCGATAAACTCCGGATCATCGGGTTTGGTCAGGCTGGAGAAATTGGCGATCACCTTGCCCTGGCGATCAACCACATATTTGTAGAAATTCCACTTCGGTGCGCTGCTCTGTGCCGCCAGCACCTGGAACAGATGCGTAGCGTCATCGCCACGAACCTTCTGCGGCTCGGTCATCGCGAACGTCACGCCATAGTTGGCATAGCAGACCTTGGCGGTCTCGGCGCTATCCTTCGATTCCTGCTTGAAGTCGTTGGAGGGCACGCCGAGCATTTCCAGCCCTTGCCCTTCGTAGCGCTTATGCAGCGCCTCAAGGCCTTCGAACTGCGGCGCGAAACCGCAGAAGCTTGCGGTGTTGACCACCACCAACGGTTTGTCGGCGTACTGCTTGCACAGATCGATGGATTCCTTGGCTCGCAGTTTGGGCAGCGAGCCTTGCAGCAATTCGGGACAGTCGGCGGCCTGGGCCAGACCAGTCAACGCCATCAGCAACGCGGGAACAGCACACCAGCGCATCAGCATGTCGAGCATCCTTGAGCAGTCGTCAGAGTTTGACGTTACTCGTCATGCCTGTTTCTAGCAAATGCTCATGCCCAACTGCATCAGCGCCAGGCCACCCTGATGCCAGCCCCACCACACCAGCGCCAGCAATGCAGCGCCGAGTGCGGTGATGGCCAATCGTGGCCAGAATCGGCTCATGCGCCACTCGCTGCGGTTTGCAGACGCGCGACCGGTCGTTCGCGCACCGGCCAGTTCAGCGCAGCCGCCAGCAGACTCAAGAGAATCGCCACTTGCCAGATCAAGTCATAACTCCCGGTTCGGTCATACACCACCCCGCCCAGCCAGCCGCCCAGGAATGAGCCGAGCTGATGAAACAGGAACACAATGCCACCGAGCATGGACAGATTGCGCACGCCAAACAAGGTCGCCACCGTACCGTTGGTCAACGGCACCGTCGACAGCCACAAGAAGCCCATGGCCATGCCAAACAGGTACGCCGACAGGGTCGTCACCGGCAGCCACAGAAACAGCACAATCACCACCGCGCGCAACAGGTACAACGCTGTCAGCAGACGGGGTTTGGACATGCGCCCGCCCAGCCAGCCGGCAGTGTAAGTGCCGAAAATATTGAACAGCCCGATCAGCGCCAGCACCGTGGTGCCGACACTGGCGGGCAGATGCTGATCGACCAGATACGCAGGCAAGTGCACACCGATGAACACCACCTGAAAACCGCAGACAAAAAAGCCGAACGCCAACAACCAGAAACCCGAATGCGAACAGGCTTCGCGCAGGGCCTCGGACAAGGTTTGCTCATGGCCAAGCACCGGCAGCGGCTTGTCCTTGAGCATGCTCACCAGCGGCACGATCAGCGCTACCAGCAGGCCCAGCACCAGCAGCGCGGCCGACCAGCCGAGCCAGCCGATCAGGCCCAGCGTGCCCGGCAACATGGCGAACTGGCCGAAAGAACCGGCGGCGCTGGCGATACCCATGCCCATGCTGCGTTTCTCTGGCGGCACAGCACGACCCACGACACCAAGAATGACCGAAAACGAAGTGCCCGAAAGACCGATACCGATCAGCAGACCGGCACTCAGTGACAGCGTTACCGCCGAATCAGACAGGCCCATGCACACCAGGCCCGCCGCGTAGAGGATCCCACCGACCAGCACCACTTTTGCCGCGCCGAAACGGTCAGCCAGTGCGCCGGTAAACGGTTGTGCCAGGCCCCAGATCAGATTCTGCAAGGCAATGGCAAAGGCGAACACTTCACGCCCCCAACCGAACTGCGCACTCATCGGTGACAGGAACAAGCCGAAACCATGCCGCACGCCCAATGACAACGCCAGGATCAGCGCACTCCCGACCAACACCCAACCGCACGTACGCCACATCGATGTCATTTTTGTTCTCCGCTTGCGGGTATATACCCGCTTGAGTTTGGAAAAAACCGGCCTCAGGCCAGTTCATCCAGCAATCTGAGCAAGGTTTCGCGCTTCTCGGCGCCGAGCCGGTCGATCAATCGTTGTTGCGCCGCTTCCCAGGCCGGCAGTGCCGCTGCCAGGCGTTGCACACCGGTCTCTGTGAGCTTGACGATGCGATTGCGCATGTCCTCGCCTTCGGCCAGCGCCACCAGCCCCTCGCCTTCCAGCACCCGCAGATTGCGCCCGAGGGTGCTGCGGTCCAGACCCATCGCCTCGGCGAGTTCCGAGATGCTCGGTTGATCCAGACGCTGCAGGTTGCACAGCAAAGAATACTGGGCAACGTTGATCCCGAAGCCGTCGAGAGCGCCGTCGTAATGCCTGCTGACGCCACGAGCGGCGCGACGCAGGTTGGTGCACAAACACTGAGAAGGAAGCATGATGCGTGTATATACCCGCGACTGTGTTAAATCAAGTTACAGATGAGTTTACCCATAACATTTGTGGCGCCTGACACACCGCTATCGCGAGCAGGCTCACTCCTACAGGGGAATGAATTTCAAATTGTAGGAGTGAGCCTGCTCGCGATGGGTCCAGCCCATCCAGCAATAATCTCTTAGACCAAAACCAATCCCACCAGCACCACCATCTCCAGCAATTCCAGCAACGCCCCCGCCGTATCGCCTGTGGTCCCGCCCAACCGCCGCATCATCACCTGCCGCAGCCAGACAAACACAACGACCGAAATCACCAACGCAACAACAGCGCCAAACCCGGCGATAAACACGCAGCCCAGAGCACTCAAGCCCAGCACCCACCAACCGGCCTTGCGCGGCAGATGATCCGCCAACGCCTGTCCCAATCCGCCCGCACGCACATAGGGCGTGGTCAGAAACAACCCGAGCAACGCCGCACGCCCGAGCAACGGCACGATGATCAGTGCCAGACCTTGCTGCTGTTCGATCAGCGCCAGCAGCGCAGCAAACTTGAGCAACAACACCAACACCAGCGTGACCACCGCAATCGGCCCGCTACGCGGGTCTTTCATGATCGTCAGCGTACGCTCGCGATCACCAAAACCGCCGAGCCAGGCATCGGCGCTGTCGGCCAGACCATCCAGGTGAAGTGCGCCGCTGAGCACCACCCACGCCGTCAGCAGCAACGCCGCATGCAGCAGCAACGGCGCGCCGCTCAAGGCAAGATTCAGCGCCCACAGGATCAGCCCGAACAACAGCCCCACCAGCGGATAAAACAGCAGCGATCGCCCAAGCTGTTCCGGCTCAGGCATCCCCGGCAAACGAATCGGCAGGCTACTGAGAAATTGCAGGGCGATCCACAGCGGCAACATGTCAGTGAACCTCCTTGAGCGAACCACCGGGTTCAACCTTCAGTGCAAACAACGCGCCGTGAGCGACTTCAACATTGAGCAGTTGTTCGCGTGGCAGCCCTCGCGCTTGCGCCAACAGCAGACGCATCACGCCGCCATGACTGATCAGCAAAATCCGCTCACCGGCGTATGCAGTGTGCAGGCGCGCAACCGCTGCCAATACTCGCGAGGAAAACTCGCTGACCGGCTCACCCTGCGGCGGCGTAAAGGAATACGGATCAGCCCAGAACAGCCCCAAGGCCTCGGCATCCGTCTCCATCAACGCCGCTGCACTCCGCCCTTCCCATGCGCCGAAATGCAGCTCTTGCAGATCCTTGTCCAATTGCACTGGCAGATCCAACTGCTCACCCAGTTCGGCGGCAAAGCGAGCGCAACGCTGCAACGGCGAACTGACAATCCGCTGCCACGGCCCGCCCTCGACCACCGCCGCACGCATCTGCGCCCAGCCCTTTTCGGTCAGTGCATCATCGAGACTGCCACGCAGGCCACCGCCCAGTTCAGTCTCACCATGGCGCAGCAGATCCAGATTTAATGTCATGCCGGACGATCCGCCACCGCCGCTTCAGCGAACGTCGCCATCTGCCCATGCAGATCACAGGCCAGACGCAACAAGGGCACCGCCAGCGCCGCGCCACTGCCCTCGCCCAGACGCAGGCCGAGTTCCAGCAACGGCTCGGCCTGTAGGGTTTCCAGCACATGGCGATGGCCCGGCTCGGCACCGCGATGGCCGAACAGCAACCACTCGCGGCAGGCCGGATTCAAGCGCACCGCGACCAGCGCCGCGACCGTGCAGATAAAGCCGTCGACCAGCACCGCAACACCTTCTTGAGCCGCGGCCAGATAGGCACCGACCAGCGCGGCGATTTCAAAACCACCCAGATTGAACAGGGTCTGCAACGCATCGCTACGCTGTGCGGCGTGCAATGCCAGCGCCCGCTCGATCACTTGCGCCTTGTGGCTGACACCTTCGGCATTCAGTCCGGTGCCGGGACCGGTCAGATGCGCCACCGGGCAATCGAGCAAGGCACAGGCCAAGGCACTCGCTGCCGTGGTGTTGCCAATGCCCATTTCGCCACCAATGAACAACTGCGCGCCCGCCACTTTTGCGCGCAGCAGACTGTCGCGACCCGCCTGCAATGCCTGCTCGCCCTGGGCCTGAGTCATCGCCGCGCCCTGCACGAAGTTCGCCGTGCCCGCGCCGATGTTCAAATGGCGCACACCCGGCAGGTTCAGCGCTGGATTCACCGTGCCCAGATCGACCACTTCCAGCTGCGCGCCGAGCTGACGCGCCAGCACGCTGATCGCCGCGCCACCGCTGACAAAGTTGAGCAGCATCTGCCCGGTGACTTCTTGCGGGAACGCCGAAACACCTTCAGCCACCACGCCGTGATCACCGGCAAAAATCGCGATCCACACCTGCGCCAGCGTCGGTTTGACCTGGCCTTGCAGACCGGCCAGTTGCACCGCTACCGATTCCAGTCGACCGAGCGAACCGGCCGGTTTGGTCAGTTGCTGCTGCCGCGCCGCCGCTTGTTCAACGACATTGATGTCGACTGGTTTGCACGGGTTCAGCCACCAGGATTGAGTCATAACGCAGGTCCTTTCAGAGTCAGGGGCAGGCCGGCGACGGTCAGGACAACACGCTGACAGCGCTCGGCCAGAGCTTGATGCAGCCAACCGGCTTCATCGACGTAACGGCGAGTCAATTCGCCCAGCGGCACGACACCCATTCCGGTCTCGTTGCTGACAAAAATGATTTCACCCGGCAAGGACGCCAGGCAGTCGAGCAAGGCTTGGCGCTCGGCGGTGAGGCGTTCGGCGTCATCGAGCATCAGCAGATTGGTCAGCCACAGGGTCAGGCAATCGACCAGCAGGCAACGCTCGGCGCTGGCGGATTCGCGCAGGACGCGGGCCAGTTCCAGCGGCTCTTCGATGAGCGCCCACTCGGCAGGTCGGCGCGCGCGGTGATGGGCGACGCGGTCGCTCATCTCGCCATCAAGAGGTTGGCTGGTAGCGATGTAGGTGACCGATAGATGGCTGTCGCTGGCGAGTTTTTCGGCCAGACGACTTTTGCCGGAGCGGGCGCCGCCGAGGATCAGTTGGAGCATGGGGGACATCCTGAAAATTATGTGTTGAAGCCATAGGCGCTATCGCGAGCAGGCTCACTCCTAAAAGGGATCTCGAGCAACCCAGAGTTTTGTGTAAAACACATAACCCTGTAGGCCTTCGCCTGCTCGCGATGAGGCCATTAAATTCACCTCAAATCCCACAGAGCTGTCGCAATAGATCCGTATCCAGATGCTTCTCCACCAGATCCGCCAGCCGCTCGATATCGCGCTCGCGCAAGCCGTGATAATCCACCGCCTGCACATCGCTCAACCCGGCCCAGCGCAGCAACGCCGCACTCGCCGTCGGCGATTCGAACAAGCCATGCAAGTAGGTGCCGAACACTTGCCCGTCAGCACTCTGCGCACCGTCGCAACGGCCGTCATCCAGATGCACCGCAGCGTTTTCCAACGCCGGTCCGCTGGTCACGCCGGCATGAATTTCATAGCCGCTGACATCGGCATCTTCCAGCACCAATCGACCGCGCACATTGCGCAACTGCTTCTCGGCCTCAAGCGTGGTTTCGAACGCCAACAAGCCCAAACCGGCACTCGTGCCCGGCGCGCCTTCGAGGCCGAGTGGGTCATGCACCTGCTCGCCAAGCATCTGCAGACCGCCGCAAATCCCCAGCACCTTGCCGCCGTAACGCAAGTGCCGAGAGATCGCCGCATCCCAGCCACTGGCGCGCAGGTAGGCCAGATCGCTGCGCACGCTTTTCGAGCCCGGCAGAATGATCAGGTCAGCCGCCGGAATCGCCTGCCCTGGCCCGACAAATTGCAGATCGACCTGGGGATGCAGACGCAGTGGATCGAAGTCAGTGTGATTGCTGATGCGCGGCAGCACCGGCACCACCACTTTCAGCACTTGTTCGGCCTTGTCGGTCTGGCGTTGATCAATGCCGTCCTCGGCCTCAAGGTGCAGATCCATCACATAAGGCAACACGCCCACCACCGGTTTGCCGGTGCGTTGCTCGAGCCAGTCGAGACCCGGTTGCAGCAAGGCGATGTCACCGCGAAAACGGTTGATGATGAAGCCCTTGACCCGCGCCTGTTCGCTCGGCGAGAGCAATTCCAGGGTGCCGACCAGATGCGCGAAAACCCCGCCGCGATTGATGTCGGCAATCAGCAGCACCGGGCAATCCACCGCCTCGGCAAAGCCCATGTTGGCGATGTCACCGGCGCGCAGATTGATCTCCGCCGGCGAACCCGCGCCTTCGACCATCACCAGCGGATACGCAGCGCTGAGCCGCTCGTGGGACGCGAGCACCGCTTTCATCGCGATGGCTTTGTAGTCGTGATACGCCACGGCGTTCATCGACGTCACCGCGCGACCGTGGATGATCACTTGCGCGCCGGTGTCGCTGTTCGGTTTGAGCAGTACCGGGTTCATGTCGGTGTGCGGATCGAGGAATGCCGCTTGCGCCTGCACCGCTTGCGCGCGACCGATCTCACCGCCGTCGGCGGTCACAGCACTGTTGAGCGCCATGTTCTGTGGCTTGAACGGTACGACCGCCACGCCCTGGCGGGTCGCCCAGCGGCACAGCGCCGTCACCAGTGTGCTTTTACCGGCGTCGGAAGTGGTGCCCTGCACCATCAGGGTGGTCATGCGTGATCCTTGGCGAAAGCGATTAAAGCGTGTTCCAGACGCGCCTCTTCAGCCGCGTCGGCAGGCAGGCCAAAACGCAAACTGCTGTTGTGAGTAAAGATGCGCAGGAGGATGCCGCGACGGGCCATGAACGCGTGCAACGCCTCAGCGTGTTCGGTGATCAGCCACTGGAACAGCGCGCAACCGCCCTGCGGCTTGAAGCCGTAGCGTTCAAGCAGCGCTGCCAGTCGTTCACTGGCTTCATCGCTGCGAATCCGTTGGCGTGTGTGCCCTTCGGTGTCTTGCAGACACGCTTGGCCAAGCACCCGCGTCGGCCCGCTCACCGCCCAAGGCCCGACCTGTTCGGCGAGCAGCTTGAGCAACTTGCGCTCGGCCAGCACAAAGCCCAGACGCACCCCGGCCAGACCGAAAAACTTGCCGAACGAACGCAACACAATCAGCCCGACTTGATGGGCATGCGGTGCCAGACTCAACTGCGGCGTGTTGTCCATGAAGGCTTCATCGACCACCAGCCAGCCGCCACGCCGGGCAAGCCGCGCGTGCCAGTCGAGCAATCGTGCCGGGGTCAGGCTCAGGCCGGTCGGGTTGTTCGGGTTGACCACCACCAGCACGTCGAGGCTGTCGAGAAAGAACTCGACTTCCTGCTCCAGCACTTCGCGCACGATGTAACCGCTGCGGCGCCAGGCTTCGGCATGCTCGGCATAACACGGCGACAACACACCGACCTTGCCGGCACGACGCAAACGCGGCAACAACTGGATGGCCATCTGCGAACCCGCCACCGGCAGCACTTGCGCGGCACCGTAGTAATCGCACGCAGCTTGCTCCAGACCGTCATCGGTTTCCGGCAAGCGTGCCCAGGCGCGCAGCGGGATCTCCGGGATCGGAAACGGCCACGGCGCCAGACCGCTGGACAGGTCGAGCCAGTCAGCTTCAGCGATGCCGTAATCGAGTGCCGCCTTGCGCAGCCGGCCACCGTGCTCAAGCATAGAATTCAGCCCCCACGCAGAGAATCAGCAGCCATAACCATACCCCGCGCTGGACCAATTGCCAGCCACGGTCGATGGAATCGGCATCGGCCGGTTGCCCTTCGCCGAGTTGCGGACGGTCGTGAAGTTCGCCGTGATAGATCGCCGCGCCGCCCAGCTCCACGCCCAAGGCACCGGCCCCGGCAGCCATCACGGGACCGGCGTTGGGGCTGTCCCACTTCGGCGCCTGTGTGCGCCAGCACTTCAACGCGAGTCGGGTTTTACCCAGCAGCGCGTAGGTCAACGCCACCAGACGCGCAGGAATGTAGTTCAACACGTCGTCGATTTTTGCCGCTGCCCAACCGAAACGCTCAAAGCGTTCGTTGCGATAACCCCACATCGCATCGAGCGTGTTGCTCAAGCGATAGAGGACCACGCCCGGCGCACCCGCCACGACAAACCAGAACAGCGCGGCAAACACCGCATCGCTGCCGTTTTCCAACACCGACTCGGTGGCGGCGCGGGCGACGGCGGTGCTGTCGAGTTCATCGGTCTGGCGGCTGACCAGATAGCCCACGCGTTTGCGCGCCTCGTCCAGATCATCTGCGCGCAAAGCAGCGGCCACCGGCGCGACATGCTCGCCGAGGCTGCGCATGCCGAGGGCGCAATACAATGCAAGAATCTCGACGACCCAGCCCACGTACGGCGCCCAGGACAATGCGGTGGCGAGCAAGGTCAGCGGCAGCACCGCGATCACCCACGCTGTGACGCCATGACTGCGCCAGCCACGACCACCGGCGTTGAAACGTTGCTCGATGCGCCCGGCGAAATTGCCGAACGCCACCAGCGGATGCCAGCGTTTCGGTTCACCGAGCAGCGCATCCAGCGCGACCGCGGCGACACTCAACAACGCCACACTCATTGACTCACTCCCCAATAATTTTCATACAGCAACTCATTGAGCGGCCGCGCCTGCGCCCACCCTTCGAGTACCAGCATCGGCGCCGGATAGAATTCCTTGACCGGGCCCAGACACAAAACGGCGAGAGGTTTGGCGCCTGCGGGCAATTTCAGCAAATCCGCCAGTGCCTGCGGCTCGAACAGCGAAACCCAGCCCATGCCCAGACCTTCGACGCGCGAGGCCAGCCACAGATTCTGAATCGCGCAGGACAGCGAGGCCATGTCCATTTCCGGCAGCGTGCGGCGACCGAAGATGTGTTTTTCGCGATCGTCCATCAGCGCGGCGACCAGCACTTCGGCGCAGTCATGGATGCCTTCGACCTTGAGTTTCATGAACTCGTCACTGCGCTCGCCGAGGGCTTCTGCGGTGCGGATGCGTTCTTCTTCCACGAGGTTCTGGATCTGGCCGCGCAAGGTTCTATCGCTGATGCGGATGAAGCGCCACGGCTGCATGAGGCCGACGCTTGGGGCCTGGTGAGCGGCTTCCAGTAGTCGGCGCAGCAATTCCGGCTCGACGGTGCCGCCGGTGAAGTGGCGCATGTCGCGACGTTCGGCGATGGCTTTATAGACGGCTTGGCGGTCGGCTTCGGAGAATGCGTTGTCTGTCATGGCCCTTTCGCTGGCAAGCCAGCTCCCACAGGGGATTGCATTTCTTCAGGAAGCTCACCGCCCACTGTGGGAGCTGGCTTGCCAGCGATGGCGGCATGGAGGTCGGGTGCAAACAATGCTGCGATAGCCGCGGGACTCGACGGGAAGTAGAAGTGCACATAAGAGGCCGTCATCCGCCCGTCCCGATAAACCGCCTCGGCGCCGCGACCGCCATTCGGACTCAAGCCACGCGCAATCGGCGTCAGCTCAGTCGTCGTCAACGAATGATGATAAGTGTGCCCACGCAACGATCCTTCCGGCAAATCCACTGCTTGCAGCGCCAGTGCAGCCAGACGTTTTTGCATCACCGCGTCGCCCTTCAGCAGCCCAACCAACTCAGCGCGAGTGCCTTCAACGTCAGTCAAAGAATCCAGCAAATACAGCATCCCGCCACATTCGGCGAGCAACGGTTTGCCCGCTGCGTGATGCGCACGAATCGCCTCCAGCATCGCGGTGTTCTGCGACAACGCAACGTGGTGCAATTCCGGATACCCACCGGGCAAATACAGGCTGTCCGCCTCAGGCAATTGCGTGTCGCGGATCGGCGAGAAGAAACTCAACTCGGCGCCCATCGCCCGCAGCAGATCGAGACTCGCGCCATAGGTGAAGGCAAACGCCTCATCACGGGCAACGGCGACTCGCACATTCTTCAGCAGCGGCTCTACAGCGATCACATCAGGCGCGGCGAATTCCACGGCCGGTGGCAGCGCTACCTCGCAACTGCTGGCCAATGCATCGGCGGCGGCATCGAGACGCACATCGAGGTCATTCAGTTCGCTGGCCTGCACCAGGCCGAGATGACGACTCGGCAGTTCGATACCGGTCTCACGGGACAACGCGCCATACCAACGCAAACCTTCCGTGAGGCTGCCTTCGAGCAATTGCGCATGGCGCAAAGTGCCGACACGATTAGCCAGGACACCGGCAAACGGCAGATCCGGCTGATACTTCGCCAGGCCCAGCGCCAGCGCACCAAATGTCTGCGCCATGGCCGTCCCATCAATCACGCCAAGCACCGGCACGCCGAAGTGCCGCGCCAGATCGGCGCTGGACGGCGTGCCATCGAACAGGCCCATCACGCCTTCGATCAGAATCAGATCCGCCTCATTGGCGGCTTCCCACAACAGACGACGACTTTCCTGCTCGCCGACCATCCACATGTCCAGTTGATACACCGGCGCACCGCTGGCGCGTTCGAGAATCATCGGATCGAGAAAGTCCGGGCCGCATTTGAACACGCGCACCTTGCGCCCCTGATTGCGATGCAAACGGGCCAGTGCGGCGGTGACGGTGGTCTTGCCCTGACCGGAAGCCGGCGCGGCGATGAGCACCGCCGGGCAGTGACGTGGCTGATTCAAAGTTCGACGCCTTTCTGCGCTTTGATGCCAGCCTGGAAGGCGTGTTTGAGCATGCCCATTTCAGTCACAGTGTCGCCCATTTCGATCATTTCCGGCTTGGCCGCGCGACCGGTGACGATCACATGCTGCATCGGCGGACGCGCCTGCAAATCGCTGAGCACCTGATCGAGATCGAGGTAACCATGTTTGAGGGCGATGTTGAGTTCGTCGAGCACCACCAGACCGATCGACGGATCGCGCAGCAGTTCGCGGGACACGGCCCACGCGGCTTCGGCGGCGGCGATGTCGCGCTGACGATCCTGGGTTTCCCAGGTGAAGCCCTCGCCCATCACATGAAAGCGCACTTGCTCAGGGAAGCGGCGGAAAAACAACTCTTCGCCGGTGCTGTTGCGGCCCTTGATGAACTGCACCACGCCGCACTGCATGCCGTGGCCCATGGCGCGGGCGAGCATGCCGAACGCCGAGCTGCTTTTGCCTTTGCCATTGCCGGTCAGCACCAGCACCAGCCCGCACTCGTCAGGCGAGTTGGCGATGCGTTCGTCGATCACGGCTTTTTTGCGCTGCATACGCGCCAGATGGCGTTCGTCGCGCTCGGGGGAATCGGTCATGGGGGGAGCTCTCCGTTGAGGCTGGATAACGGCGGGCAGGCACAAGAATAGACGGCAAAAAGCCTGGCATCGCCCACCGTGATGCCGCTGGATGGATCAGGCCGGTCTCCGGGCTCATGAGCGGCGTTTCGCCTGACTGCGCGCCTTCCCGCTTCTTTCGAGGCAGTGGCTCAAGGCGCAGTTTTCACTCATTTACCGTTGCGGGGGCAGCGCCGGGATCGTGGTGGTTCTTCGTGCGAAGACAACCCTCACCGGCTTCCCTGTTTCACTCTGTCGACGCAGGTCACAGAGCACCTGAAACAAGCCGCGAAGGTTAGAGGGTTGGGGGTGGAGCGTCAATTAAAGAGGCGGTCATCGGGCGAATAACTGCCGCCGATCAATTATCTGACGCCAATCTTGTGCCACACTGATACAAATGATATCAAAGAGCCATGCTTTTCCCGAAAAGCCCACTACAACAATAAAGGATGATGACGATGCAAGGCATGATCATCAGCAACCCGCGCCTGGAATTCCTGCGCCCGGTGCTTGAACGCTGGTTTGACTGTATCGACCGTTACAACGCCGTGCGCGGCGACGGCGACACCCCTTACTGGCATGACGAGAAAGCCAATCTCGGATTGCTCTCGGCGGCGGCCTGGATGGCCGAGCTGGTGACTTTGAACGACACTGCCACGCGCAAGCAGAATGAAGAAGGCGAGCGCAATGCCCGCGCTGATCTGTTTCTGGCCGGCGCCGAAGACCGCGCCTTTATCCAGGCCACCCAGCGCTGGCCAAAGGTTACCAACCTCAATCTGACCCAAGCCCTGCTGGACATCACCAACGACGCCAAACGCATCAGCTACGCCAGCGACCTCAAGCTCGGCTGCCTGTTTGTCGCGCCGCAAAAAGCCCAGCACAGCGCCAGCCCCGAAGAGCTGCAGGACATGGTCGACGACCTGCAAAAGGAACACACTTGCGCGGTCGCCTGGTATTTCCCCTACGCCTACCGCAAGTTACGCAGCGAAGCCGGCAATTATCACCCGGGCATCGCCGTGCTGTTCAAGGAAGCGCGCGGTTGAGCAGTTGAACCATCGGGCTTGCGCCCTCCTCTATGATTAGGAATGCATTCATAGGGAAGATCAGCAATGCGCAAGCCCCAGCTCGTTTTTGTCATCGCCTTCGCCGGAGGACTCGCCGCCTGCGGTGAAACCTCCAGCCTGCAAGTCTCCGACGGCACCGGCCCGTCACCGAAGCTGCCCGAACCGAACAAGACCCTGATCCCGACGGTGAATATCGCCCCGGCGATCGGCTGGCCCGACGGCGGCAAACCGACAGCGGCGGCTGGCACCCAGGTCGCGGCATTCGCCGAAGGCCTCGATCATCCGCGCTGGCTCTATGTGCTGCCCAATGGCGATGTGTTGGTAGCGGAAACCAATGCCCCACCAAAACCGGATGACAGCAGCGGGATTCGCGGCTGGGTGATGAAGAAGGTCATGGGCAAGGCTGGCGCTGGCGTGCCAAGCCCAAACCGCATCACCCTGCTGCGTGACGCCGATCACGATGGCGTCGCCGAGACCCGCACGGTGTTTCTGCAAAACCTCAACTCGCCGTTCGGCATGACCCTGGTTGGCAATGACCTGTACGTCGCCGATACCGATCGCCTGCTGCGTTTCAACTACGAACCCGGCGCGACCGAGATCAAATCGCAGCCGATCAAGGTCGTCGATCTGCCCGGCGGCACGCTGAATCACCACTGGACCAAAAACGTCATCGCCAGCAAGGACGGCAGCAAACTGTACGTCACGGTCGGCTCGAACAGTAATGTCGGCGAAAATGGTCTGGATAAAGAAGAAGGCCGCGCGGCGATCTGGGAAGTCGATCGGGCGACCGGCAATCACCGCATCTTTGCCTCGGGCATCCGCAACCCCAATGGCCTGGCCTGGGAGCCTGTCAGTGGCGCGCTGTGGACAGCGGTCAACGAACGCGACGAGATCGGCAGTGATCTGGTGCCGGACTACATCACTTCCGTGAAGGACGGTGGTTTTTATGGCTGGCCGTTCAGCTACTACGGCCAGCACGTCGATGTGCGTGTGTCGCCGCAAAATCCGGACCTGGTGGCCAAAGCCATCGCCCCGGATTACGCAGTCGGACCGCACACCGCCTCACTGGGTCTGAGCTTCGCCGAGGGCAACACGCTGCCGGCGCAGTTCAAGGAAGGCGCGTTCATCGGCCAGCATGGTTCATGGAACCGTAAACCGCACAGTGGCTACAAAGTGATTTTCGTGCCGTTTACCGGTGGCAAGCCGAGTGGCAAACCGGTGGATGTGCTGACCGGTTTCCTCGACAAGGACGAGAATGCACTCGGTCGCCCGGTGGGCGTGGTGATCGATCAGCAGGGTGGCTTGCTGGTGGCGGATGATGTCGGCAACAAGGTGTGGCGAGTGTCGGCCAGCAAATAATTTTCGCCATGCACAAACAACTGTAGGAGTGAGCCTGCTCGCGATAACTTCGTATCAGTCGACATCATCATTGACTGAACGACCGCTATCGCGAGCAGGCTCACTCCTACATGGGATTGTGGGCTGCTTGAATTACGGGTTATGCGCCAGATGCTCCGGCTGCAACACCCGCTTGGCACTCAGATAAGCTTTCTGCCAGTACGCCTTCGACAGGCTGTCCAGCTTCACCGTGCCGCCCGTGGCCGGCGCATGCACGAAGCGCCCTTCCCCGACGTAAATCCCCGCATGACTGACCTGCGAGCCGCCATTGGTGGCGAAGAAGATCAGATCGCCAGTCTGCAAGCCTTCTTTGCCGACATTCGGTGCCTGCATGACGATCAGCTCACGCGTCGAACGCGGCAAAGAGATGCCCGCCGCATCACGGTAGACAAAACCGATCAGCCCGCTGCAATCAAACCCTGAATCCGGCGTGTTGCCGCCCCAACGATAGGGCGTGCCGACCAGACCGAGCGCGCGAAACAGCACGTCTTCAGCAGCAGGCGAAAAAGCTTGGGAGGGGCCGAACACGACCGGTGCGCGAACCACCGGCGCAGGAGGCGGTGTGCGACTGGCGCAGGCGCTGAGCAGCGCTGCGAAGAAGATCAAAGTGAGGCGGGCCGACATCGTCATAAGCAGAACATCCTGATCTGGCTGCGGCTTTTTCTGCCGATGGACAGAAAACAAAACCGCCTGCGTGAGCACGCAGGCGGTTTGCCATCAATATAGATACAGGATTCTAGCGGCTACGCGGCAAACTTCAAGTAAGACTTTAACTTCACCTTGTAAAGTCTAAGTCTACTCCGTTACCGCAAGCCTGATTGTCGCCGCGAACGCAGCGACAACAAGGGATTACTTGCGAGCAGTGACTACAGTTGGAGCGTTGGCCAGAGCGCGTTTCGCTTCGATGAAGGTCTTGCTCCAGTAGCTGTCACCCAGGCTGTCGATGCGAACACCGCCGCTGCGACGACTGCTGGAGTGGATGAACTGGTTGTCACCGAGGTAGATCCCGGCGTGACTGACACGACCGCGACGACCGTTGGTGGCGAAGAACAGCAGATCGCCCGGCTCAAGGTTGCTGCGCGAGACCAGCGGCGCATCAACGTTGATCATTTCGCGGGTCGAGCGTGGCAGGTTCATGCCGGCTTCTTCGCGGAACAGGTAGCCGATGAAACCGCTGCAATCGAAACCGGCTTCAGAGGTACCGCCGAAACGGTAACGGGTACCGATCAGGGACATGCCGCGTTCGAGGATGCTGTCGGCCAGAACAGGAAGCTGATAAGGCTTCTTGCCATTGAATTCGTTGAGTTCTTTTTCGGTGTCCAGCTCTTCCTGATAAATAACGGAAGATTGGGCCGTGGCAGAATTTTTAACCTGTTGAGGCTGCTCTTGAACTGGAGAATGAGCAGCGCAACCGTACAACAGGGTGACGAGTGCGAGAGGCACGAGGGGTGCGAAGCGCTTTAGCATGGGCACGACCGTGGCTGATAGTTGTAAAGAAGCCGAGACTATGCCCGCTATCAGCCTCATTTGCAAATTCAATCGATCTTTTTGTGACTTCTCGGTTTCTCGTTTACATCTAAGCGCTTAAGCCCATTTGAACCGAGACGCGGCCTGCACAGCTTGCAGGAAAGCGGATTTTCTGGCGCCTGAATTATGCCGAAACACGCTGAAAGCCGCGCCGTTACCAGCCTAGGGTTTCTTTCAGGAAGGGAATGGTCAGCTTGCGTTGAGCCTGCAACGAGGCCTGATCGAGCTGCTCAAGCAAGTCGAACAGCGCACTCATGCTGCGGGTGCCGCGCGTCAAAATAAAATGCCCGACTTCATCGGTCAGGTGCAGACCGCGACGCGACGCGCGCAATTGCAGGGCGCGCAATTTGTCTTCATCGGAGAGCGGGCGCATCTGGAAAATCAACGCCAGGGTCAGGCGCGATTTCAAGTCAGCCAGTTTGACCGGCAGTTCACGCGGAGAGGTTGACGCGGCGATCAGCAGACGCCGACCGCTGTCACGCAGACGGTTGAACAGATGAAACATCGCCTCTTCCCAGTCAGCCTTGCCGGCAATCACCTGCAAGTCGTCCAGGCAAACCAGTTCGTACTGCTCAAGGTTGTCGAGGATTTCGACGCCGCGATCCATCAACTCGGCCAACGGCAAATACACCGCCGGCTCGCCCATTTGCTCAAAACGCAGACACGCTGCCTGCAACAGATGCGTACGCCCTACGCCGTGTTTGCCCCACAGGTAGATCAGGCTTTCTGTCCAGCCGGCGTCGGCTTCGCATAGACGCTCGACATAGCCGAGTGCAGCGGCATTGGCGCCTGGGTAGTAGTTGATGAAGGTGGCGTCGTCACGCAGACGCACACCTAGGGGCAGCTGAATCGGTTTCATGCTGACTGAACAGTTCTCAAGGAACCGTTAGTGGCCTCTGTGTAAAGTTTGCGAAGTTTATACCCGTGAAGCTGAGCGCACAATGCGACAGAGTCCAAGCAAAATCAAAGGTTTGCGTTAACGCACCGGTTTTATGACAGATTCCTTGGCGCCAGCGCCTGCAGGACACGGGCCAACCCGGCGATTTGCCGGGCCGCCCCTGCGCCATTACAACTGCGGATCGTCAACACCACTATAGATGTCGGAATCCTTGTACAAGTCGTGCACATGGCGCACCAGCACCATGATCACCGCCGCCACCGGCAACGCCAGCAGCACACCGGTAAAACCGAACAGCTCGCCACCGGCCAGAATCGCGAAGATCACCGCCACCGGATGCAGACCGATGCGATCGCCCACCAGCAGCGGGGTCAGCACCATGCCTTCCAGCGCCTGACCGACCATGAACACCGCGACGATCCCGACCATCGGGTACAGATCGCCACCGAACTGGAACAAACCGGCAATCAACGCCGCGCCAATACCGATCACAAAGCCCATGTACGGCACGATCGCCGCCAGGCCCGCGATCAGACCGATCAACAACCCCAGCTCCAGCCCGATAATCATCAGGCCCGCCGCGTAAATCACGCCCAGCGCCACCATCACCAACAACTGCCCGCGAACAAACGCGCCCAGCACCTCATGACATTCACCGGCCAGCGATACGATAGTCTCCTCCCGATCGCGCGGCAGCAGACTGCGGATCTTGGCCATCATCACGTCCCAGTCACGCAGCAGGTAGAAACTCACCACCGGAATCAGCACCAGATTCGCCAGCCAGCCAATCAGCGCCAGACTCGACGCGGTCGCCTGACTGAGCACCACACTGACGATGTCGGTGGTCTGGCCCATGTGTTCGCTGATCGCCGCTTTGACCTTGTCGAACTTCCAGAAACCATCCGACAGACCCAGCTTCGCCTGCGCCCACGGCAACGCCGTGTGTTGCAGCCAGTCGAGCATTTGCGGCGCCAGTTCGTATAACCGCAGCAACTGCTTGGCGAGCATCGGCACCAGCACCAGTAACAGCGCGGTGACGATCAGGGTGAACAAGGCAAATACCGCGATTACCCCCCACGTACGCGACAGCCCGAGTCTTTCCAGGCGATCCACCAGCGGATCGAACAGATAAGCCAGCAACAGCGCCACCAGAAACGGCGTGAGGATCGGGTGCAGCAACCATACAAACGCGCAAAGCAGGATTACCCCACCGAGCCAGAACCAACGCCGCGTATCGGCCATGTACCACTCCTGTAGCTTCTATATAAGGAAAGACTTACCAGCGAAACCGCAACGAAGGTGCTGCTGGTGCCGGGGCCGGAGCCACGACAGGTGCTGCGCCCGCAACCGCAGGTTGTGGTGCTGCGACCGGCACCGGGGCTTCAGCCGGCAACTCCTGCAACTTCGCCAGCGACAATTGCGCGCGCATTTGATCTGCACTGCCGTTGACCCGATAGACAATGCGATCGCCATCAACACTTTGCAGACGCACGCCAAACGGCTCGAGTAACCGCAACAGCGCCGCGTAGTGTTCAAGATTCATCCCCTGCACTTCCAGAGTCTGCTGCCCCGAAGCGCCCGGCTTGGCAACAAACCGAGGCGCCAGCCGCTCAGCCACCGCCAGCATCACCGCGTCAGCGACCGCAGCCTGATCGGCGCCCTGCACACTGCCCGCCTCTTTCTGATCGCCCAGCCACAAGTGCCACTTGGCCTGCCACTGCCCGCCCTCTTCACGGGCATGCACCGCGAGCAAGGCATCAGCGTTGTAGCGTTCGGACGCGCCGCGCAACGGCGCCGGATCGGTGCCTTCCAGCGCTGGCGCCGTGGCAACCAATTGCTCACTCAAGTCCGCCAGCGGCAAACGCAATGGCAAGCCGCGATGTTGAGCTGCCGTACGCAACGGCGCCGCAGCGGCCTGACCATCACCGACCAGACTGGAACCCTCAGCCGAATCGTTGAGCCACCAGCTCAGAATCGACGGGCGACTCGCACCCCACACCGACAACCCGGCACGCCGCAGCGCCTGCTCGGTGGTCGCCGGATCGAAATCGACTTTCAGCACCTCCGGCGGCCCGGCATCAAAACCGAATTGACTGATGATCTGCTGCGGATCCTTGCGAATCGCCGCCAGCCCCGGGTTTTGCGCAGCCTTCGGATCGCCAGTCAAACGCAAGACCAACGTGTCGAGCGCCGCCTGCGTGGCGCGATCACGCTCTTCCGGTGCCTGGCCATTGACCGGCTCACGTACTTGATAGAGGCCTTTGAGGTTTTCGGCGTGACTCGCCAGGCTGATCAGCGACAAGCAACCCACAAACAACAATTTACAAAAACGCATGGAAAATTCCCGTCGACAGGAGCGGCTGGAACAGGCCGCGTGAATCGGTTGAGCAAGGCTGTGACAATCTGCCAGCACCAAACATTCACACGACAGCGGTAAGTTTTTGCACAGTGATAACGATAGACGGTTAATCGCCACACCTTATACAGGCACCCGCAGGCCTTAATTGCAAAAAATTTCCCGAGATATGGCCCTGCCCGTCGGTGCGAGGATGGCCGCTGCCCCTCAAGCCTGATAAAATCGCGCGCCTTCGCAGACCGGCAACAGCCGGGCACCTCGAAACTCGCGTGAGGCCATCGCCCCGTCGATTTCGAAGTTCCCGCTGAACTCGGTCGTTACCCCTGAATCCCCTCCCCTAAAGGCCTGGATCATGAGCAAGCAACCCTCCCTGAGCTACAAGGACGCCGGTGTAGACATCGACGCCGGTGAAGCATTGGTCGAACGCATCAAGAGCGTCGCCAAGCGCACTGCGCGCCCGGAAGTCATGGGCGGCCTGGGCGGTTTCGGCGCCCTCTGCGAAATCCCGGCCGGCTACAAGCAGCCCGTACTGGTTTCCGGTACCGACGGCGTCGGCACCAAACTGCGTCTGGCGCTGAACCTGAACAAGCACGACAGCATCGGTATCGACCTGGTTGCCATGTGCGTCAACGACCTCGTGGTTTGCGGCGCTGAGCCACTGTTCTTCCTCGACTACTACGCCACCGGCAAGCTGAATGTCGACACCGCTGCCCAGGTGGTCACCGGCATCGGCGCTGGCTGCGAACTGTCGGGTTGCTCGCTGGTTGGCGGCGAAACCGCTGAAATGCCTGGCATGTACGAAGGCGAAGACTACGACCTGGCCGGTTTCTGCGTCGGCGTCGTGGAAAAATCGGAAATCATCGACGGCTCGAAAGTCGCCACCGGTGACGCCCTGATCGCTCTGCCATCCTCCGGCCCGCACTCCAACGGCTACTCGCTGATCCGCAAGATCATCGAAGTCTCCGGCGCCGACATCGAAAACATCCAGCTCGACGGCAAACCGCTGACCGACCTGCTGATGGCCCCGACCCGCATCTACGTGAAGCCGCTGCTCAAGCTGATCAAAGACACCGGCGCCGTCAAAGCCATGGCCCACATCACCGGTGGTGGCCTGCTCGACAACATCCCGCGCGTTCTGCCAAAAGGCGCTCAGGCGGTGGTTGACGTGGCTAGCTGGACTCGCCCGGCCGTGTTCGACTGGCTGCAAGAAAAAGGCAATGTTGACGAAACCGAGATGCACCGCGTGCTGAACTGCGGCGTTGGCATGGTTATCTGCGTGGCTCAGGAACACGTAGAAGTTGCCCTGAACACCCTGCGTGACGCCGGCGAACAGCCTTGGGTCATCGGTCAGATCGCTGCCGCTGCCGAAGGCGCTGCCCAGGTTGATCTGCAGAACCTTAAGGCTCATTAATGTCCGCAACCTGTGATGTCGTGGTGCTGTTGTCCGGCACCGGCAGTAACTTGCAGGCTTTGATCGACAGCACGCGGACCGGCGACAGCCCGGTCCGCATCGCTGCAGTGATTTCCAATCGCGCCGACGCCTACGGCCTGCAACGCGCCAGTGACGCGGGTATCGCCACCCGCTCGCTGGATCACAAGGCATTTGAAGGCCGCGAGGCCTTCGATGCTGCTCTGATCGAACTGATCGACGAATTCCAACCGAAACTCGTGGTGCTGGCCGGTTTCATGCGCATTCTCAGCGCTGATTTCGTTCGCCACTACCAGGGGCGCCTGCTCAACATCCACCCGTCGCTGCTACCCAAATACAAAGGGTTACACACTCATCAGCGCGCGCTGGAAGCCGGCGACACGGAGCACGGCTGCTCCGTGCACTTCGTCACCGAGGAACTCGATGGCGGACCACTGGTCGTACAGGCAGTATTACCGGTAGAGTTGCACGATACGCCGCAGAGTCTCGCGCAGCGAGTACACGTTCAGGAACACCTGATCTACCCGATGGCAGTACGCTGGTTTGCCGAAGGCAGGCTGGCACTCGGTGAACACGGTGCTTTACTGGATGGCCAGTTACTCGCGGCCAGCGGCCACTTGATTCGAAACTAGGAGATATTATGCGTCGCGCCCTGCTCTTCGCTTGCGCTCTGCTCGCCCTGCCCTTCGCGCAGGCAGCCGAACTTCAACCGTTCTCCGCCAGCTACACCGCCGACTGGAAGCAACTGCCCATGAGCGGCACCGCCGAGCGCAGTCTGGTCAAGGAAGCCAACGGCGTCTGGAAGCTCAGCTTCAAGGCCTCGATGATGATCGCCAGCCTGGCTGAAGAAAGCACCCTGACCCTGGACAAGGACACCCTGCTGCCGCAGTCCTACCACTTCGAACGTGGCGGCCTGGGCAAAGCGAAAAAGGCTGATCTGGATTTTGACTGGAACAGCAAAATGGTCACTGGCACCGACCGTGGCGACGCGGTGAAAATCCCACTGAACCGCGGCATGGTCGACAAGTCCACCTATCAACTGGCGCTGCAGCATGATGTCGCTGCCGGCAAGAAGACCATGAGCTATCAAGTGGTCGATGACGGCGAAGTCGATACCTATGACTTCCGCGTGCTGGGTTCGGAAAAAGTCGAGACCAAGGCTGGTCAGATCGATGCAATCAAGGTCGAGCGCGTACGCGACCCGACACAAAGCAAGCGCATCACCGTCCTGTGGTTCGCCAAGGATTGGGATTACCTGCTGGTTCGCCTGCAACAGGTTGAAACCGACGGCAAGGAGTACAACATCATGCTCCAGGACGGCACGGTCAACGGCAAAACCGTTAAAGGCAGCTGATCCGCCGCTACATCAAAGAGCCCCGCGAAATGCGGGGCTTTTTTTTGCGTGCTGGATTGGAGATTTGTACCTGGCTCGCCCCTCACCCCAGCCCTCTCCCGAGGGAGAGGGAGCTGACCGAGATGTCTGGCGCCATGCATCGACCTGAAAAGTCGAG
>NZ_AKJR01000090.1:0-7927 GCF_000282235.1 Pseudomonas sp. GM24
AGCTCAGGTTTGAACAGCATCAAGATCGGCTCCCTTTCCCCCTCGCCCCCCTAGGGGAGAGGGCTGGGGTGAGGGGGTAAATCTTGACGTGCAAACCCGCTGTCCGATATTCGCCCACCCATGCGACCAACGAATGACTGCCGGCGCGTGTACGCCCCATCGAGGCGCGGTATACTGCCGCGCCTTTTTAGCGTCGCGCCAGCAGCCCCGGCGTGCCTTGAAAGGTGCTTGCGACCGACCGATGCACCCAAGCCGCAGGCACCTTATTGAATGTTCCCGTCTTTTAGAGGAGCGCGACTCATGACCGTGATCAAGCAAGACGACCTGATTCAGAGCGTTGCCGACGCCCTGCAGTTCATTTCCTATTACCACCCCGTGGATTTCATCCAGGCGATGCACGAAGCCTACCTGCGCGAAGAATCGCCAGCGGCCCGTGACTCGATGGCGCAGATCCTGATCAACTCGCGCATGTGCGCCACCGGCCATCGCCCGATCTGCCAGGACACCGGTATCGTTACCGTGTTCGTGCGCGTCGGCATGGACGTACGTTGGGATGGCGCCACCATGGGCCTGGACGACATGATCAACGAAGGCGTGCGTCGCGCCTACAACCTGCCGGAAAACGTCCTGCGTGCCTCGATCCTCGCCGACCCGGCGGGCGCTCGGAAAAATACCAAGGACAACACCCCAGCGGTCATCCACTACTCCATCGTCCCGGGCAACACCGTGGAAGTGGACGTGGCGGCCAAGGGTGGCGGTTCCGAGAACAAGTCGAAAATGGCCATGCTCAACCCGTCCGACTCGATCGTTGACTGGGTACTCAAGACCGTTCCGACCATGGGCGCCGGCTGGTGCCCACCGGGCATGCTCGGCATTGGCATCGGCGGCACCGCCGAGAAAGCTGCCGTCATGGCCAAAGAAGTGTTGATGGAATCCATCGACATCCACGAACTCAAGGCCCGTGGCCCACAGAACCGCATCGAAGAAATGCGTCTGGAGCTGTTCGAGAAGGTCAACCAGTTGGGCATCGGCGCCCAGGGCCTCGGTGGCCTGACCACCGTGCTCGACGTGAAGATCATGGACTACCCGACTCACGCCGCTTCGCTGCCGGTGTGCATGATCCCGAACTGCGCGGCCACCCGTCACGCGCACTTTGTACTCGACGGTTCCGGTCCAGCCTCGCTGGAAGCGCCACCGCTGGACGCCTACCCGGAAATCGTCTGGGAAGCCGGCCCGTCGGCCCGTCGCGTCAACCTCGACACCCTGACCCCGGAAGACGTGCAGAGCTGGAAGCCGGGCGAAACCGTCCTGCTCAACGGCAAAATGCTCACCGGTCGCGACGCCGCGCACAAGCGCATGGTCGAGATGCTCAACAAAGGTGAAACCCTGCCGGTGGACCTCAAAGGTCGCTTCATCTACTACGTCGGCCCGGTTGATCCGGTCGGTGACGAAGTGGTTGGCCCGGCGGGCCCGACCACCGCGACGCGCATGGACAAGTTCACCCGGCAGATCCTCGAGCAGACCGGCCTGTTGGGCATGATCGGCAAATCCGAGCGCGGCCCGACCGCGATCGAAGCGATCAAGGACAACAAAGCCGTGTACCTGATGGCTGTCGGCGGCGCTGCCTACCTGGTCGCTCAGGCGATCAAGAAGTCGAAAGTGCTGGCCTTTGCCGAACTGGGCATGGAAGCGATCTACGAGTTCGAGGTCAAGGACATGCCGGTCACCGTTGCGGTGGACAGCAAAGGTGAGTCGGTGCACATCACCGGCCCTGCGATCTGGCAACAGAAGATCAGCGAAAGCCTGGCGGTAGAAGTGCAGTAAGCCCTTCGCCTGCATGAAAACGGCCGGTTCATCCTCAGGGGTGACCCGGCCGTTTTTGCATGTGCAAACCAATCGCGATAAAAAACCTGCCGAAGCACACAAAATGATCTTGCGCACCTGTCAGATCTGACAGGTTCATTTATGCGCTGTTCTTGTTAGCGTCAGTCCATTCACGCCCCTCTCGCGCGCAATGGATTCGACCATGCCTGATCAACAAGAGCTGAGCATCACCACCCCTTCCATCGCCAAAAGCGCATCGATCGCTACCATCGGCAAAAGCTGGGGCGCAGTGGGGCCGACCGGGGCGGCGTCGTTCGAATTGCCGATTCCGACGTCTGCCGGGCGGGGCTGGGATCCGCAGTTTTCGCTGAATTACAGCAGCCAAAGCGGCAATGGTCCGTTCGGCCTGTCCTGGCATTTGGGTGGCGTCGGTCAGATCAATCGCAGAACCAACAAAGGCGTGCCGCGTTACTCCGACCACGACGAGATCATCGGGGTCGATGGCGAAGTGTGGATGCCGGAGCTGGATGAAAACGGTGAACTCAAATTCCGTGAGGAAAGCACCTACAACAGCGTCGACATCGGCCCGCACAGAGTCGTGCGCTACTGGCCTCGAGTGGAAAGCGATTTCGCCCTGCGCGAGCGCTGGCAGCGGCAAACCGGGGAAGCCGATCCACCGGTATTCTGGCTGATACACGGCGCTGACGGCTCGCTGCACCTTTACGGCAAAACCGAAGCCACACGAGTTGCCGACCCGCACGCCCCTGGACATATCGCCACATGGCTGCTGTGCGAAAGCATGAACGCGCGCGGCGAACACATCTGCTTCGAATACAAGGCCGATGATCAGGATCCCGACCCGCTGCATGACTACCGCGCCCAGCGTTATCTGCGCCGCGTGTGTTACGGCAACTTCACGGCCAGCAGCGATCTGTACAGTTGGACAACGGATAATCCGGTCGAACTGGATTGGCACTTTCATCTGCTGTTCGATTACGGCGAGCGCAGCACGTCACTGACCGATATCCCGGTATATGACGGTGACTCCCTCAAACCCTGGACAGTCCGTCCTGATCGTTTTTCAACCCACGGTCAGGGTTTTGAACTGGGCACTCGCAGACTCTGCCAGCAGGCGTTGCTGTTTCATCACTTTCCCGGGCAATCGACTGAGCAACCGAAACTGGTGCGCCGCCTGTTACTGGAATATCAACAACCGCAAAATATCGCGCAGTGGGCCTACAGCCAGATCAGCGCGGCGCACTATCAGGCATTCGATGCCAGCGGCGTAGTCGAAAACACACCACCGGTCGAGTTCGACTACGCCCCTTTCGACATCAATAAAACCCCGGCGCGCTTCCTCGAATTCGATGTTCAGCCGGGTATCGAGGACGGTGGTTTTTACCAGTGCGTCGATCTTTATGGCGAAGGCGTGCCGGGTTTTCTCTGCCGCTATGACCAGAGTTGGTACTACCGCGAACCACGCCGCGCGACGAAAGGCCCCGATGAAATCGACTATGCGCCCTGGCTCGCGCTGGACAAGATTCCGGTCGCTGATCGCAACCGTCCGGTCCAGCAACTGCTGACCGACCTGACGGGTGACGGTCGGCTCGACTGGGTCACCGCACAACCGGGCATCAGTGGTTTTCGCACCCTGACAGAACAACGCACGTTTGCCGACTTCGTCCCTTTCGGCAGATTCCCGCCGGAGTTTTTCAACACCCTCTCGACGCTTGGTGACTTGATCGGCGACGGTTTGAGTAGCCTGGCGTTGATCGGGCCGCACTCCGTGCGGCTGTACGCCAACCAGCGCGAACAAGGCTTCGCCGCGCCTGAAGAGGTGCCGCACGAGCCCGACGACGACCGCTTGCCACTGTTTAGCAACTCCCGCACGGAACTGGTGCTGTTGGGCAACCTGCTGGGCAGCGACATGCCCGAGCTGTGCCGGATACGTCACGACGAAATCCGCTGCTGGCCGAACCTGGGCCACGGCCGGTTTGGCAGAGGTCGCAAGATCGGCGAATTGCCTTTCAGATACGAAACGTTCGACTCGTCCCGCGTGCGCCTTGCTGACCTGGACGGCTCCGGTGCCGCGTCGCTGATTTACCTGCAATCGGAGTTCTTCGAGATCTACCTGAATCGCGGCGGCAATGGTCTGGAGCAAACACCGATCAACGTACCGTGGCCGGACGGCGTGCGCTACGACCGGCTCAGTCAAGTGAGCTTCGCCGATCTGCAAGGCCTGGGCTGCGCCAGCCTGATCCTGACGGTGACGCACATGCAACCGCAGCACTGGCGCTACGATTTCGTCTCGGCCAAGCCGTATCTGCTGACCAGCAGTAACAACAACATGGGTTGCAGTGCCAGCGTGGTCTACCGCAGCTCGGCGCAGGAATGGCTAGATGAAAAACGCCAAATGCCCACCCTTAGACGTTTTCCGGCGTGCCACCTGCCGTTCCCAGTGGCGGTGGTCCATAAACAGCAGCAACTGGATGAAATCACCGGCAACGTTCTGACGCAGACTTTCACTTGGCGCGAAGGCTTCTACGACAGCCGTGAGCGCGAGTTCCGTGGTTTCGGCCTGCTGCAACAAACCGACAGTGAGAGCGCCACCGGCGCTGAGGGCACCGGATTCAGCGAACCGATGCGGGTCTGCACCTGGTTTCATACCGGGCAATCAATGGATCGACCGCGCGACGACTACTTCAATCGGGATGTACACGCGGTAGCCCTGGGCAACACCCTGTTCAGTCGATATCACTCACAAGACGATGTCGATGAAATCATTCCTGCGCACGATGACGACGCCCGGTATCAGATCTCCCGGGCGCTGGTCGGCGCCGTCACACGCATCGAGACCTATGCCGATACAGCTGTGGACAGCGGCGAAACTGCGACGCTTTATACCGTCGAGGAGCTGCGTTACCTGGTACGTGAAGTGCGCGAGCAAGGTCCTTATGCTGCCGCCGTTCTGCTGCCCCTTGTGGTGGAGAAGATCAGTTACCAGTACGACGGTTTTATCGATGATCCACGCTGTCGCAATGAGGTGACCCTGCGCCACAACGTCCACGGTCAGCCGACGCATTCCATCACAGTGAGCTACGGCCGGCGACTCACAGAAAAGGATACGCCACCGTTCAAGGATCCTGATGAACAGCGATGGTGGCGCGACGCCCATGACCTGGCGCAACAGTCGTTTTACCTGAATGAAAGCCGTGCAACGTTTATCGATCTGATCATAGACCTGCTGCGTTGGCGCCTCGGCTTGCCCTATCAGCAGCGTGGCAATGCGCTGGTCTTGTCCAAAGGCACACTGCCCACCGGGCTTACGCCTGAGCAAGTGTCCTATGAGTGCCTGAAGAAACATGAGGATTCGGCGCACTGGAACGCTGAACGGATGCTGATCACGCAATCTGTACAGCGCTACTTGAGCACCGATGGCCAACTGCTGGACGACGGCGTTGCCGGATTCGAGGCCCTGGCCGGTCCACTGGAATTGGCACAACTGGACAAGACTGCGCTGGATGCTTACAGCGTGTTGCCTGCGCCCTTCAATGTGCGTGACGAACTGGAGAAGATTGGCTATCTGCCCATGCCGTTTCTGTTCTGGGTAAATCCCTTGGGCAGCACGGAGCATGACCTGTGGTCGGCAAATTTCGGCTACGCCGAATACGCCAGCCTCGACGGTTTCTACAAGGTACTGCGCTATCGCGAAACCCTCAGCCATGGCCACACCCGAGCCGAATATGACGCTCATGCGCTGGCCGTGATCCTCGTGGAACTGCCGGATGGCTGCACCACGCGCATTGAGTACGACTACCACGCGCTGCAACCGCTGCGCATCATCGATGCCAACGACAACACTCACGAAGCGCTCCATGAACCTTCCGGCCAGCCCTTGGCCAGCAGTTTTTACGGCACCGAAAAAGACAAGGCTGCGGGTTTTAACCCGCTGAGCGACTACTTGCCTCCGCAGGATCGGCGCCCGGCTACGGCGATTGCCGATCCGCCCGCCGCCGTGCAAAAAGCCGCCAGTACCCTGCGCAAGGATCTGTTCAGCTGGATGGGGCAGATCGCCAACGGCGCCAGCGCATGGATTGCCCAAGGCTATCTCCTGCCCAGCGGCCACATCAGGGCCAGTGCGCGGCAAAAACTCGCCCGGCGCCAGGGAGCCTTGACGCCTGAAGAGCGGGCATTGCACCAGGCGATCGGTGCGGTGCGCCGAGAACCGGTGCACAGCGTGATCCTCAGTGCCGACCGCTACCCCGATGATCCGTTAAGGCAGGTCCAGATCGTCAAAGCCTGTGTCGACGGCTTTGGCAGGGCTCTGCAAACCCAGCAACGAGTCGATCCGGGCAAGGCATATGCCGTGGGCGACGACGGTTCATTGATCGTCGAAGATGGCCAGTTCAAAGAGGTCGATACTGACTCGCGCTGGCGCATCAGCGAGCGGGTCGAATACAACAACAAGGGGTTGCCAGTCCGTCAGTTTCGGGCGTTTTTCGCCGATACCCACGGTTACGTCAACGATCAGTCGCTGCGCGAAATGGGCTTCTTCGATCAGGTGTTCTATGACGCCCTTGGCCGACAGATCAAAGTGGTCAACGCCAAGGGCGATTGCTCTCGAGAAACGTACCACCCCTGGTTTCACACTAGCGAAGACTTCAATGACACCACCGAGCCGTCCCCGCCAGCCAAGGCATCGCGGTCATGACTGCCAATGTGCACCGGCGTACACCCGCGCTCGCGGTGAGCGATGCCCGGGGCCTGCCGGTACGGCAAGTTGCTTACCTGCGTAACGTGGCCGATGACACACCTGCTGCCCTTGTCAGCCACCAGCAACATGACCACGCCGAACGTCTGATCGAGCAGTGGGACCCACGCCTGTCGGCACCTGCCCTGACTACGGTCTACAGTCTGGACGGTACGGTGTTGAAATCCGACAGCGTCGACGCCGGTTGGCGCCTGACCCTGCCCGGGCGGGCCGGTGAGCCTTTGGAGCGTTGGGACGAGCGCGGCAGCCATTGGCGCACGACGTTCGACAAGCAATTACGAGTGATCGCGGTCGAGGAAAATGGCGAGGTCGATGTCGATGTGTTCACCTATTCCGACGCCTCGGCCGATGCGAGGCACAACCAGCGTGGCCAGTTGCGGGAGCAGAAAGATCGCTCGAGTTCGCTGCGCTCCGACAGTTTTGCCCTCAGTGGCCAGCCGCTGAGCGAGACGCGCACCTTCCAGGATGAGGCAGCGTTCAGCAGCCACTCGGTGTTCAGCCCGATGGGCGCAGTGCTGGAACAGACCGACGCCGGCGGCCATCGGCGCCGCTCTTGTTACGGTCTGGCCGGGCAGCTCAAGCGAGCGGATCTGTGGATCAGCGGTACGCCGGGCTGGCAAGCGGTGCTGCTGGATACGCAGTACAACGCCAACGACCAGATCATCGAGCAACTGGCCGGCAATCAGGTGCGCAGTCAGTGGACCTACGACCCGGCGGACGCTCGTTTGCACACTCAATCAAGTCGCAAGGACGGCGGGGGCGTCCTGCAAAACGTCGAATACTTCTACGACCGTGTCGGCAATATCACTCGCATCGAAGACCACGCCTTTCAGCCACGCTACTTCGCCAACCAGTTGATCGACGGCCACCGCGATTTCACCTACGACTCGCTTTATCGACTGACCAGCGCCACCGGCTACGACGACGCCCCTCCACCGGACATTCCCGGCCTGCCGCAACCGGGCGATCCGAACAATCGACTCAATTACACCCAGACCTATCAATACGACAACGGCGGTAATCTGATCGAACTGTGTCACGTACGAGACGGTAATAGCTTTACTCGACAAATGTGCATCGATCCGAACAGCAACCGCGGCGTGCGCTGGAGAACCGGCGACGATCTGCCGGACTTTGACACGTTGTTTGATCGCCACGGCAATCAGCTGGAACTCAAGCAAGGGTCGACGTTGCAATGGAACGCGCGCGACGAGCTGGAAAGCGTGCCGCTGGTGACTCGAAAAAACAGCAACAGCGACGCCGAGCATTACCGTTACAGCCAGGGCCAGCGCGTCTTCAAATGCCATGAATGGTTTACCGACACGACCCGCC
>NZ_AKJR01000091.1:0-7560 GCF_000282235.1 Pseudomonas sp. GM24
TGATGGTGCCGATCATGTCGGTGCGGGCGCATTGGCGGCAGATGGCGCCGATCGCACCGGCGTCAATCGGGTTGCCTATTCGCGTGTCGGCGTTGGTTCTGATCGCGTCGCCTCCGCACTGATGACCGGCAGTTATTCCGACCAGTTCAACAGTCCCCAGTAATCCTCCTTCGGCGCAACAGGCGGTTTTAGCGAGCTGCCTGTTGAGCGCCGCACTAGCACATTTGTGCTAATCGACCGGCCTGTCAGCTGGCGTTATATTCCCCCGCAACCCCCGATGTTCCTCAACGTTGCCAGTTCGCAGCGTGCGGGATCGTTGTGCCTGGAAATCAGAACAACACCAAGGAAGAAACACCATGAAACTCCATGCAAACCTCACCAAAATCGCCGTATTCGGTGCCGTGCTGCTCAGCGTGGCCGCCTGCCAGACCGTGAAACCGACTGAAGCGAGCATGAAAGAACGCGCTCAGACGGTGATCGGTAAACCGGTGTCGAAAATCGACAACATCCGCAACGACAGCACCCTCACCTACTACACCGCGTACACCCCGGCCGGGGAATACAACTGTGAATTGCCCAGCGGCGTAATCATCGCCGTGGCCAGCATGGGCATGATGTCGCCGCCGCTGTCGTGCCTGCCGAAAGGCGCCTCGCCGATTCCACTGCAGTAACTTCCCCGCCCGGTAAAGGACACCGTTTGCCCATGAAAACCCTGATCGCAACACTCACCCTCAGCGCCCTGTTCCTGACTGGCTGTGCCACGCCGAAACAGTGGGAGGCCACCGGCGGCAGCAAAAACGATGGCGTCGTCCAGGTCTCCTATGAACTGGGCCAATTCGAAAGCGGCCAGACCAGCGCCGAACAAGGCCTGACCGTCGCCGCACAACGCTGCAAGACCTGGGGCTACAAGAACGCCGAAGTGACCGGCTCGGAGAAAAATATCTGCCGCACCATGGGCCAATACAACTGCCTGCAAACCACCATCACCCAGGATTACCTGTGCAAACGCTAGACGCTTGACCCTGTAGGAGCTGTCGAGTGCAACGAGGCTGCGATCTTTTGATCTTGCTCTTCTCATCAGCATCAAAAGATCGCAGCGTGCCGCAGCTCCTACAGCCCCATGGACACCTACAAGGCATTTTCGGTGGGTTCGGGCTGGCGATCGCGCAGGGCTCGCAAGGTCGCGCGCAGTTCGGCCGGGCGTACCGGTTTGGACAGGATGGCGATGTCGCGGTCGTGCAGGGCTGCCTGGATTTTCTCGACGTCATGCCCGGTGATGATCATCGCCGGTACCGCCCAACCGCGCTGCCTGCGCACATCATCAATACATTCGATGCCGGTGGCATGGGTGCCGAGGTCATAGTCGGCGACGATGATGTCGCAGTCGGTGACCAGATCCTGAGCCGTCAACTCGGCCTGAACCACACAGCCCCAGCGTTCCAGCAACGCTGAAGTCGCCAGCAGCACATTGCGGTCATCTTCCACCAGGCACACCTTCAGCCCGGTCAGCAAACCGACTTGGCGCGCCTCATTCCGATTGACCGTTAACGGCGCTGGCGCGGCGATCGGCAACCCGTACAAAGTCACCGCCGTTCCGCGCCCAAGCCGCGAACGCAGAGTAACGCCGACACCAATCAACTCACCCAGACGCTTGACGATCGACAGCCCCAAGCCCACGCCTTCGACGTCTTTGTCGCGCACTTGCCGTACCCGATAAAACTCCTCGAACACCTTGGCCTGATGCTCCTCGGCGATACCGTTGCCACGGTCATAAACCACGATTGACAGCCCTGCCCCGTGCCGACGCACACCGATCAATACCGGCCGATGCGCACCGTATTTGAAGCAGTTGGACAGTACGTTCTGCACCATGGTCGCGAGCAACGCCGGATCCGTGCGCACCCAATATTCACAGGGGCGCACATGCAATTCGACGCCGGCCCAACGCGCGGCTTCAGCGTTCTGGCGAATCAGATCCGCGAGCCATTCCCCTAAATTGAGGGTTTGCAGTTTGGGCAGAACCCGGCCGTTATCAAGGGTGTACAGATCGAGAATCGAGCGGAACAGTTGCGAAACGTTGAGCAACGAACGGTCGATATTGTCGACCAAGCGCCGCTCCTCCTCGCCCAGTCTCGACTCACGCAGACAGGCAGTAAACAGACCGATGGAATGAATCGGCTGACGCAAATCATGACTGGCCTGAGCGAGAAACCGCGACTTTTCCAGATTCGCCGCCACCGCCTCTTCGGAGGCCTTGCGCGTGCGTTCCAGCAACAAGTGCGCATAGAACGGAATCACCGTGCTGGTGAGCATCAGCATCAACACCATGAACGGTTGCGCCTGCCACACCGGCGTCAGGCGATAAACACACAGCAATGCCAGCAGCGCCAGCGCCGTGGCAATCGCCAGATAGCGCGAGCCATAGCGCATGCCATTGCCGAGGTTGACCCAGATGATCACCGCGTATAGCGGCAACGCCATCTCGCCGCCCACCACCAGACCAAAGCAGGTGCCGGTGTAATCATGGATCATGGCGAAAATCCGTCGCGCCGGGTAATGCCCTGGCCAGCGCGCAATCGCCTGACGCAGGGCGATCGAGGCCAACAAAAACACAATGATGTAGGTAATGATCGGCAGGTATGTATCGAAGCGCTGGCCTGGCAAAAAACCCAGTATCAGCATGTAAACCACGGCAATACTGGCAATGATGATGCGCAGGTTGGCCTGATCGAGTTCGGTGTTTTTCTCGAACTTCATGGTTAAACGTCCTTGTGCGGCAATCGTCAGTTTCCGAATCAGCCTACAGGCAACCTTCGCGCCCGGTGCTAAGGTGCAAGCCTTGAGTAACGCCTGACCCAGGGAGGGTCATGCCATGACCTGCCGAATTATCATAGCCGACGATCACCCGCTGTTTCGCGAGGCGATGCTGCGCACGGTGCAGCGGTTGCTGCCCGAAGCCGTTATCGAAGAAGCGGGCGATCTCGACGCCGTATTGGCGCTGCTGCCTTTGGGCGAGCCGGACACATTGATTCTCGACTTGCGCTTCCCCGGGCTCACGTGTGTGAGCCAGCTCGCCGAACTGCGTCGACGCTTGCCGCGTACCACGCTGATTGTGGTGTCGATGGTCGATGATGAGTCGCTGATCAGCGAAGTCATGACCGCTGGCATTGACGGTTTTATCGGCAAAAACATTGCCCCCGATGAAATCGGTCAGGCGATTCTGGCGATTCGTGAAGGTGAGGTGCTGGTGAAGTTTGCGCCGTCCGGCTTGCTGCCGCTGGAAACCGGCGCCGCCCTTACGCCTCGTCAGCAAGACGTGCTGCGCTTGATCGCCCAAGGCAAGACCAACAAGGAAATCGCCCGTGAACTGGATATTTCGCCGTTCACGGTGCGGATTCATGTGTCGTCGTTGTTGCGCACATTGAACGTGCCCTCGCGGGCAGCCGCGGTGAAATACGCAGGAACTCTGTAGGCGCAGTCTTCAGCAGCGCCTACACGGGGTCGGTGCGTTATGGATCGACTTGCGCCATCAGCTCCGGCACCGATTCCGGCCGTTTCGCATAACGCTGAGCGAGCACCGCGCAGACCATCAATTGAATCTGATGGAACAGCATCAACGGCAGAATCAACACACCAATCGTGCTACCGGCAAACAATACCTGCGCCATCGGCACACCGGTGGCCAGGCTCTTTTTCGAGCCGCAGAACAAAATGGTGATGCGATCTTCCTGGCTAAAACCGAACGCCTTGCCGAGCAGCGTCGACGCCAGCAAGACCAGCGCCAGCAGGATGCAGCAAACCACCACCAGCCCGAGCAGTTCGACTAGCGGGATCTGATGCCAGATGCCTTCGTTGACCGCTTCACTGAATGCGCCGTAGACCACCAACAGAATCGAACCCTGATCAACGAACTTCAGCCAGTTCTTGTTGCGCCCCACCCACGCGCCGATCCAGCGACGGGCGATCTGCCCGGCAATGAATGGCAGCAACAACTGCACGCTGATTTTCAGAATCGCATCCAGCGTCGATCCGCCATCACCGTGGACGTCGAGCAGCAGCGTCACCAGCAATGGCGTGAGGAAAATCCCGAACAGGCTAGAAGCTGCCGCGCTGCAGATCGCCGCCGGAATATTACCGCGCGCCAGCGAAGTGAAGGCGATCGCCGATTGCACCGTTGCCGGCAGTGCGCACAGGTAGAGCATGCCCATATACAGCTTGTCGCCGATCAACGGAGACAGCAGCGGTTTCAGCGCCAGCCCGAGAATCGGGAACAGCACAAAGGTCAGGCCAAATACCAGCAAGTGCAGGCGCCAGTGCCCGGCACCGGCGATGATCGATTCGCGGGACAGTTTGGCGCCGTGCAGGAAAAACAGCAGCGCGATGGCGATGTTGGTCAGCCAGCCGAAGCCGACGGCGACCTGGCCGCTGGCCGGCAGGAAACTGGCCAGCAGTACGACGCCGATCAGCGTCAGGGTGAAGTTGTCGGGCAAAAAGCGTGGGCGAGTCATGGTCGGTTCATCCGGGGGTTGCCAGGGCGTGCCGACGACTCTAACGTGGCTGCGAATTACCGACTAACGCCGAAGGGCCATAAGATGCCGCCTAAAGGACATGACAAAAGCGTTCGGCGCAGCATTCCCGGGCTGCCCAGCCTGCCGCGTCCACTGTACGGGCGCACCGAATCGCTGCCCAATCGCGCCCTGACCCGGCGCCACAGTCACCCGTGGGTGCAGTTGTCCTATGCGATTCAGGGTGTGCTGGAAATCCAGACCAGCGCCGGCCGCTTTGTCGCCCCGCCCGAACGCGCGGTGTGGATCCCGGCGGGCGTACCGCATCGGGTGTTCAGCTCGCCGCACACGGAAATGCGCAGCCTGTACATCGATTGCAGCGTTGCCGGATGGGCGCTCGAGCGCTGTCATGTGCTCGGCGTCAGCGATCTGCTCAGGGAACTGATCCGCGCGTTCAGTCAGGTTCCGGTGGAGTACGACCAGAGCGGCCCGCATGGACGTCTGGCGCAAGTGATCCTCGATCAACTGGCCGAAGCGCCGCAGATCGACCTGATGCTGCCGCTGCCGCAAGACGCGCGCTTGAAGCAGATCTGCCAGAGCCTGGAACAACACCCGGAACAGCAAACCACGCTGAGCCACTGGAGCGAGAAGTTCGGCGTCACCGAGAAGACCCTCACCCGCCTGTTTCTGCGCGACACCGGCCTGACCTTCCGCGCCTGGCGCCAGCGCTTGCGCCTGCTCGGCGCGCTGACACCGCTGGAGAAAGGTGAACGCGTCACCGACGTCGCGCTGGCCTGCGGTTACGACTCGACATCGGCGTTTATCGCGGCGTTTCGTCAGCAGTTCGGTGAAACGCCGGGGGAGTTCTTTCGTTGATCAGCGATCCGCCAGCTCTTCCAGTAAATCCGCCGACGGCACGAAATACAGGCTACCGGTGACCGCCGTGCTGAAATCCAGCAACTTGTCGTAATTACCCGGCGGCTTGCCGACGAACATGTTTTCCAGCATCTGCTCCATCGGTTCCGGCGAGCGCGCGTAACCGATAAAGAACGTGCCGAACTCCCCTGCCCCCGGTCGGCCGAACGGCATGTTGTCACGCAGGATCTTCACTTCCTCGCCGGCTGCGTTGGTGATAGTGGTCAGCGCACTGTGCGAGTTGCTCGGTTTGACCGCGTCATCCAGTTCGATGTCGGAGAGCTTGGTGCGCCCGATAACGCGTTCCTGCGCTTCAACGCTCAAACCGTTCCACGCGGTCATGTTGTGCAGGTACTTTTGCACCAGCACATAACTGCCACCGCTAAAGCCCGGATCTTCGTCACCGACGATGGTGAAATTGACCGCTTTGCGTCCGACCGGGTTTTCCGTGCCGTCGACAAAACCGATGATGCTGCGCATGTCGAAATAGCGGAAACCTTGCACTTCGTCGACCACCGTCACCGCATCGCCGAGAACCGCCATGATTTGCGTGGCCAGTTCAAAACACAGATCCATTTGATCGGCGCGAATGTGCAGCAGCAGATCGCCCGGGGTTGCCGGCGCGTGCCGCCCTTCCCCGCCAAATTCGCGAAAACCGTGCAGCGATGCCGGGCGTGGATTACCGAAAAGTCGATCCCAGGCGTTCGAGGAAAAGCCGCAGATACAGGTCAGATTGCCTGTCGGTACGCGCTTGCCCACCGAACGCACTAGCCCGGCGACATCGCCGCACCAGTCTTTGACGGTTTGCGCGGCTTCAGCCCCGTCGTTGAGCGTCGCAACGATGAAAATCGCGCTGCTGGTGATCGGACTGCACACCGCTTGAGGTTCGAGAATGTCGGTATTCATCGCTGGAAACATTGCTCCGTAAAAAGTGCCCGAGCTGTCAACGAGGGCAGATAGTTCGTTTTTAACGAACTGTTGCGCAGAAATAAACGATTTTTCTTTGCCGCAAACTGGTCGCTAGCATGGCCTCGTCTGACCCCAATCCAAGAATAGACAGGGAGCGTGACATGCCAGCCACCAACATCAATATCGGCGAACCATGGATGTGGGGCGCCTTCATCGTCTTCGTACTTGCCATGCTGGCATTGGACCTGTTTGTCTTCGGTGGGCGCAAGGCGCATCGGGTCTCAGTGCGCGAAGCCTTGTCCTGGGTCATCGCCTGGTGCCTGCTGGCATTGAGTTTCGCCGCCCTGCTCTGGTGGTATCTGCACGGCGCGTTCGGCGCCGAGATTGCCCGGGAAAAAACCCTCGAATTCCTCACCGGTTATCTGATCGAGCAATCGCTGTCGATCGACAACATGTTCGTCTTCGTGATGATCTTCAGCTACTTCGCCGTGCCGCCGGAGCTGCAACGGCGGGTGCTGTTGTACGGCGTGCTCGGCGCGATCGTGATGCGCGCGGTGATGATTTTTGCCGGGGTGTGGCTGGTGTCGCAGTTCGAATGGCTGCTGTATGCGTTCGGCGTGTTCCTGATCTTCACCGGGATCAAGATGCTGGTGTTTGCCGACCACCAGCCGGACCTGGACAAGAATCCGCTGCTGCGCTGGGTGCGCGGGCATATGCGCATCACCAGTGGTTTTCACGGCGAACGGTTTTTCGTCCTGCAGAACGGCGTGCGCTGGGCCACGCCGATGTTTCTGGTGCTGGTGCTGATCGAGGCCAGTGACCTGATGTTCGCGGTCGACAGCATCCCGGCGATTTTCGCCGTGACGACTGATCCGTTCATTGTGTTCACTTCGAATATCTTCGCGATCATGGGCCTGCGCGCGCTGTACTTCCTGCTGGCGGACATGGCGGACCGCTTTCACTTGCTCAAGTACGGGCTGGCGATTGTGCTGGTGTTTATCGGCGGCAAGATGGTGTTGATGCCGTGGTTGCACATGCCGGTGGAATGGTCGCTGGCGGTGGTCGGTGGGGTCATCCTGAGTTCGGTTCTGCTGAGTCTGGTGATGACTAGAGAAACCGAACGCAGCACGGAATGACACACCACAAAACCTTGTAGGAGTGAGCCTGCTCGCGATAGCGGTCTGTCAAACGACGCGATGTTGACTGATCTGGCGCTATCGCGAGCAGGCTC
>NZ_AKJR01000092.1:0-9086 GCF_000282235.1 Pseudomonas sp. GM24
TTGATCTTGTTTTTTACAATCAAAGTCAAAAGATCGCAGCCTGCGGCAGCTCCTACAGGTTTTTCGTCAGATCACAAATAGGTCGACGAAACGGTTTACCGGGGTGGACTCCAGCTGCGTCTGATCCTTGCACAACGCGAAGATTTCGCCGCTGCGCTGGCCGGTGAAACGCGTGGCCAGGTTGGCTTTGAACTTGTCTTCCAGCAACGGAATGCCCTCGACACGGCGGCGGCGATGACCGATCGGGTATTCCACCACGACGTTGTCGGTGCTGCTGCCGTCCTTGAAAAACACCTGCACGGCGTTGGCGATCGAGCGTTTGTCGGCCTCCAGATATTCGCGAGTGAAACGCGGATCTTCGACGATAACCATTTTCTCGCGCAGCACATCGATGATCGGGTGCGCCTTGTGGAAATCATCTTCGTACTGCTCGGCGACCAGATTGCCGAACGCCAGCGGCACAGCGGTCATGTACTGGATGCAGTGGTCGCGGTCGGCGGCATTGGCCAGCGGCCCGACTTTGGAAATGATGCGAATCGCCGATTCGTGAGTGGTGATGACGATGCGGTCGATTTCATGCAGACGATTGCGCACTTGCGGGTGCAACGTCACCGCTGCTTCACAGGCCGTCTGCGCGTGGAATTCGGCGGGGAAACTGATCTTGAACAGCACGTTTTCCATCACGTAACTGCCGAACGGCCGCGAGAAACTGAAGGCGCGTTTGTTCTCGGGTTTCAATGCCAGATCACTGTTGGTGTGGCTGAACAGCACGTCATAAAAACCCCACTGTTTCGCAGTCAGCACTCCGGGAATGCCCATCTCGCCGCGCAGGGCAATATCGGCCAGACGCACGCCACGACTCGACGCATCCCCTGCTGCCCAGGATTTTCGCGAACCGGCGTTTGGGGCGTGCCGGTAAGTGCGCAGCGCCTGACCATCGGCAAACGCGTGAGACAACGCCGACAACAGTTGCTCACGATTGGCGCCCATCAGTTTGACGGTGACAGCGGTTGAAGCAACTTTCACCAGAATGACGTGATCGAGTCCTACGCGGTTGAAGGAGTTTTCCAGAGCGATCACGCCTTGAATCTCGTGGGCCATGATCATCGCTTCCAGCACATCGCGAATGGTCAGCGGCGCTTCAGCGTTGGCCAGACGCTTCTGTGAGAGGTGATCAGCCACCGCAAGAATCCCGCCGAGATTGTCGGATGGATGACCCCACTCGGCGGCGAGCCACGTGTCGTTGTAATCGAGCCAACGGACGATGCAGCCGATGTCCCACGCGGCTTTGACCGGGTCGAGGCGATAGGAGGTACCGGGAACGCGTGCGCCGAACGGGACGACGGTGCCTTCGACGATCGGGCCGAGGTGCTTGGTGCATTCGGGGAAACGCAGTGCCAGCAGGCCACAGCCCAGTGTGTCCATCAAGCAATTGCGGGCGGTGTCGAGGGCTTCGGCAGAGGGGGCTTTGAAGGTGAGGACGTAATCGGCGATGTCCTGCAGGACATGGTCGTAGTCGGGACGGTTGTTCAGGTCGACGTTGGCGCTCATTGCGGTTCTCCTGTGCGGGAATGATGAGTGGTGCGGTCTTCCTCAGGGCTTGGCGGGTTTGGTTGATTGCAGGTCTGGGGTGCCTGCTTGTTTTGTGTTTCTTCAGTGGGTGGGGCCCCTCACCCTAGCCCTCTCCCGCGGGATTGGGGGATGCTTTAGAGGTTCACCGACGTGAGCGATCTCCATTGAATCCATAATCGATCTGGTCAATGCATAATTTCAAACACCTCGGTCGGCCCCCGGATCCATAATCGCCGCAATCTTTCAGGTCGATGTACAACCCCAAACACCTCGCTAGGCCCCTGAATCCATAATCGACTCGATCTTTCAGGTCGATGTACAACCCCAGACACCTCGGTCGGCCCCCTCTCCCTTAGGGAGAGGGCTGGGCGGGCGGCGTTCCGATGAGGGTAAAAGATCTCGAATCAGAAAGAGTCACCGGGAATGCGCACGTAACCCTCCATCAGGACACGCGCGCTACGGCTCATGATGGCTTTTTTGACGATCCACTCGCCGTTTTCCAGGCTGGCTTCAGCGCCAACGCGCAACGTCCCGGATGGATGCCCGAAGCGCACGGCATTACGTTCAACGCCACCCGCTGCAAGGTTGACCAAGGTGCCGGAAATCGCTGCCGCCGTCCCGATCGCCACCGCCGCCGTGCCCATCATCGCGTGGTGCAACTTGCCCATCGACAACGCGCGCACCAGCAAATCGACATCCCCAACGCCAACCGCTTTGCCACTGGAGGCCACGTAATCCGCAGGCTTGGCAACAAACGCAACTTTCGGCGTATGTTGCCGTTTCGCCGCTTCATCCAGATTCGATATCAGCCCCATGCGCAACGCGCCATAAGCCCGAATCGTTTCGAACATCTGCAATGCTTGCGGATCGCTGTTGATCGCGCTCTGCAGTTCGGTGCCGGTGTAACCGATGTCTGCGGCGTTGACGAAGATCGTCGGGATACCCGCGTTGATCATGGTCGCCTTGAACGTGCCAACACCCGGCACTTGCAGCTCATCGATGAGGTTGCCGGTGGGGAACATCGAACCGCCGCCGCCCTCTTCTTCTGCCGCCGGGTCCATGAATTCGACTTGCACTTCGGCGGCCGGAAAGGTCACGCCGTCGAGCTCGAAATCACCGGTTTCCTGCACTTCGCCGTTGGTGATCGGCACGTGGGCAATAATCGTTTTGCCGATGTTGGCCTGCCACACGCGCACCACCGCGACACCGTTGTGCGGAATGCGGCTGGCATCGACCAGGCCATTGCTGATGGCAAACGAACCGACCGCTGCCGAGAGGTTGCCGCAGTTACCGCTCCAATCCACAAAGGGCTTGTCGATGGAGACCTGACCGAACAGGTAATCGACGTCGTGATCAGCCTTGATGCTTTTCGACACAATCACGGTTTTGCTGGTGCTTGAAGTCGCGCCGCCCATGCCGTCGATTTGTTTGTCGTAGGGGTCGGGACTGCCGATCACGCGCAGCAATAAAGCGTCGCGAGCCGGGCCTGGAATCTGCGCCGCTTCGGGCAGATCCTTGAGGCTGAAGAACACGCCTTTGCTGGTGCCGCCGCGCATGTAGGTGGCGGGGATTTTAATCTGTGGTGCGTGAGCCATATTGCTCCTTACCGAAAGCATGGGACTTAAAATCCCATGCCCGCATCAGTTGATTTAAACGGCAACCGCCGACTCTTCAAGGAAGTCCTGAGCGAAACGTTGCAACACGCCGCCAGCCTCATAGATCGACACTTCTTCAGCGGTATCCAGACGGCAGGTCACCGGCACGTCAACGCGTTCGCCGTTCTTGCGATGGATCACCAGCGTCAGGTCCGCACGCGGTTTGCGCTCGCCGATCACGTCATAGGTTTCGCTGCCATCGATGGCCAACGTGTGACGGTCCGTGCCGGGCTTGAACTCCAGCGGCAACACGCCCATGCCCACCAGGTTGGTGCGGTGAATGCGCTCGAAACCTTCTGCGGCAATCGCCTCGACGCCGGCCAGTCGCACGCCTTTCGCCGCCCAGTCGCGGGACGAACCCTGACCGTAATCGGCGCCGGCAATGATGATCAGCGGCTGCTTGCGTTCCATGTAGGTTTCGATGGCTTCCCACATGCGCATCACTTTGCCTTCCGGCTCGACACGGGCCAGCGAACCCTGTTTGACCTTGCCGTTTTCCACGACCATTTCATTGAACAGTTTCGGGTTGGCAAACGTTGCGCGCTGCGCGGTCAAGTGGTCGCCACGGTGGGTGGCGTAAGAGTTGAAGTCCTCTTCCGGCAGGCCCATTTTCGCCAGGTATTCGCCGGCGGCGCTGTCGAGCATGATCGCGTTGGATGGCGACAGGTGATCGGTGGTGATGTTGTCCGGCAGCACGGCCAGCGGGCGCATGCCTTTAAGCGGACGGGCGCCGGCCAGTGCACCTTCCCAATACGGCGGACGGCGAATATAGGTGCTCATTTCGCGCCAGTCGTACAGCGGCGTGACTTTCGGGCCGGTGTCTTCGTGGACGGCGAACATCGGAATGTAGACCTGACGGAACTGCTCAGGCTTGACCGAAGATTTCACCACGGCGTCGATTTCTTCGTCGCTCGGCCAGATGTCCTTCAGGCGGATTTCTTTGCCGTCGACCACGCCCAAGACATCCTTTTCGATGTCGAAACGGATGGTCCCGGCGATGGCGTAAGCCACCACCAGCGGCGGCGACGCGAGAAACGCTTGCTTGGCATACGGGTGAATGCGGCCGTCGAAGTTGCGGTTGCCGGAGAGCACGGCAGTCGCATACAGATCGCGGTCGATAATCTCTTGCTGGATCACCGGATCGAGCGCACCGGACATGCCGTTGCAGGTAGTGCAAGCGAAAGCGACGACGCCGAAACCGAGCTGCTCCAGCTCCGTGGTCAGCCCCGCTTCGTCGAGGTACAGCGCGACGGTTTTCGAACCAGGTGCCAGCGAGGATTTCACCCATGGCTTGCGGGTCAGGCCGAGCTTGTTGGCGTTGCGCGCGAGCAGGCCAGCGGCGATGACGTTGCGCGGGTTGCTGGTGTTGGTGCAACTGGTGATGGCGGCGATGATCACCGCGCCGTCGGGCATTTGCCCCGGCACGTCATCCCACTGGCCGGAGATGCCTTTAGCGGCCAGATCCGAAACCGCAACGCGGGCGTGCGGGTTGCTCGGGCCGGCCATGTTGCGCACCACCGAGGACAAGTCGAAAGTCAGGCCACGCTCGTATTGCGCGCCTTTCAGGCTGTCGGCCCACAGTCCGGTAAGCCTGGCGTATTGCTCGACCAACTGCACTTGCTGATCTTCGCGGCCAGTGAGTTTCAGGTAATCGATGGTTTGCTGGTCTATGTAGAACATCGCCGCCGTGGCGCCGTATTCCGGGGCCATGTTGGAGATGGTTGCGCGATCGCCGAGGGTCAGCGCCGCCGCACCTTCGCCGAAGAACTCCAGCCAGGCGCCGACGACTTTTTGTTTGCGCAGGTATTCGGTCAGCGCCAGCACCATGTCGGTGGCGGTGATGCCCGGTTGCAGCTTGCCGGTCAGTTCGACGCCGACGCTTTCCGGCAGGCGCATCCACGACGCGCGGCCGAGCATCACGCTCTCGGCTTCGAGACCGCCGACACCGATGGCGATCACGCCCAGCGCATCGACGTGCGGGGTGTGGCTGTCGGTACCGACGCAGGTGTCGGGGAACGCCACGCCTTCACGCACCTGGATCACCGGAGACATTTTCTCCAGGTTGATCTGGTGCATGATGCCGTTGCCCGGCGGGATCACATCGACGTTCTTGAAGGCTTTCTTCGTCCAGTTGATGAAGTGGAAACGGTCTTCGTTGCGACGGTCTTCGATGGCGCGGTTCTTCTCGAACGCCTGCTTGTCGAAACCGCCCGCTTCCACCGCCAGCGAGTGGTCGACGATCAGTTGCGTCGGCACCACCGGGTTGACTTGCGCCGGGTCGCCGCCCTGCAAAGCGATCGCGTCGCGCAGGCCAGCGAGGTCGACCAGCGCGGTCTGGCCGAGAATGTCGTGGCACACCACGCGGGCCGGAAACCACGGGAAGTCGAGATCGCGTTTGCGTTCGATCAGTTGCTTGAGGGAATCGGTGAGCGTGGCCGGGTCGCAGCGACGCACGAGGTTTTCCGCCAGCACGCGGGAGGTGTACGGCAGGGTGTCGTAACTGCCGGGCTGAATCGCTTCGACCGCCGCACGGGCGTCGAAATAATCCAGAGGGCTGCCGGGCAGGGTTTTGCGGAATTCTGTGTTCATCGGGTCAGGGCTCGGGTCACGGTAGTTTCAAAGGGTGAGGCCAGACACCGATCTCGAAATTCACACTGAACCCTGTGGGAGCTGGCTTGCCAGCGATGCGGTGGGTCAGTCAGCATCATTGTTGGATGTGACGCCGTCATCGCTGGCAAGCCAGCTCCCACAGGGGTTTCAGTGAATTTCGAAATCAATGTCCGACACTCACCATTTCAGCGACGTTCGATTGGCACGAACTTGCGCTGTTCAACGCCGATGTACTCGGCGCTCGGACGGATGATGCGGTTGTTGGCACGCTGTTCGAACACGTGCGCGGCCCAGCCGGTGAGGCGTGAGCAGACGAAGATCGGTGTGAACAGCTTGGTCGGAATGCCCATGAAGTGGTACGCCGAGGCATGGTAGAAATCGGCGTTGGGGAACAATTTCTTCTGCTCCCACATGGTCTTGTCGATGGCTTCGGAAACCGGGAACAGCACCTTGTCGCCGACTTCATCCGCGAGTTTTTTCGACCAGCCCTTGATCACCTCGTTGCGCGGATCGCTGTCCTTATAGATCGCGTGGCCGAAGCCCATGATCTTGTCTTTGCGCTCGAGCATGCCGAGGGTGCCTTTGATCGCGTCTTCCGGTGACGAGAAGCGCTCGATCATTTCCATCGCTGCTTCATTGGCGCCGCCGTGCAACGGACCGCGCAGCGAACCAATAGCGGCCGTTACGCAGGAATACAGATCGGACAGGGTCGAGGCGCAAACCCGTGCGGTAAAGGTCGAGGCGTTGAATTCGTGCTCGGCGTAAAGGATCAGCGAAACGTTCATCACTTTGACGTGCAGTTCGCTTGGCTTCTTGTCGTGCAGCAAATGCAGGAAGTGGCCGCCGATGGTTGGCTCGTCGCTGACGCAATTGATGCGTTTGCCGTCGTGGCTGAAGCGATACCAGTAGCACATGATCGCCGGGAACGCGGCGAGCAAGCGGTCAGTCTTGTCACGCTGCTCGGAGAAGTCTTTCTCCGGTTCGATGTTGCCGAGGAACGAGCAACCGGTGCGCATCACATCCATCGGGTGGGCGTCGGCGGGGATGCGTTCGAGCACTTCTTTCAGCGCTTGCGGCAGGTCGCGCAGCTTGCTCAGCTTGCCTTGGTATTCGTCGAGTTGCGCCTGGGTTGGCAGCTCGCCGTACAGCAGCAGGTACGCGACTTCTTCAAATTGTGCATCGGCTGCCAGTTCACGCACGTCGTAGCCGCGATAGGTCAGCCCGGCACCGGCCTGGCCCACGGTGGACAGTGCGGTTTGCCCGGCAACCTGGCCACGGAGCCCGGCGCCACTGAGTACTTTTGCTTCGGCCATTGTTTTCTCCAATCTTGAATTTGTTAGGGAGTGTGGCAGCCTCGTTGCACTCGTCAGCTCCTACAGGGGAATGCGGTTCATGTAGGAGCTGCCGCAAGCTGCGATCTTTTGATCTTTATTTCTTCGCGGCAAACAACGCGTCGAGCTTCTGCTCGAACGTGTGGTAATCGATGCGATCGTAAAGCTCCATGCGAGTCTGCATGGTGTCGATGACATTCTGCTGCGTGCCGTCGCGACGGATCGCGGTGTAAACGTTTTCCGCAGCCTTGTTCATCGCGCGGAACGCCGACAGTGGATACAGCACCAGCGACACGTCGGCGCCGGCCAGTTGCTCAGTGGTGTACAGCGGTGTCGAACCGAACTCGGTGATGTTGGCCAGGATCGGCGCTTTCACGCGGTTGGCGAACAGCTTGTACATCTCCAGTTCAGTGATGGCTTCCGGGAAGATCATGTCGGCGCCGGCCTCGATGCACGCCGCTGCGCGATCGAGAGCCGACTCCAGACCTTCCACCGCCAGCGCATCGGTACGCGCCATGATTACAAAGCTGTCATCGGTACGGGCATCGACGGCGGCTTTGATGCGATCGACCATTTCCTGCTGACTGACGATTTCTTTGTTCGGACGGTGGCCACAGCGCTTGGCGCCGACCTGATCCTCGATGTGAATCGCCGCCGCGCCAAACTTGATCATCGACTTGACCGTGCGCGCGACGTTGAACGCCGACGAGCCAAAACCGGTGTCGACGTCGACCAGCAGCGGCAGATCGCAAACGTCAGTGATCCGCCGCACGTCGGTCAGCACGTCATCCAGACCGGTGATGCCCAGATCCGGCACGCCGAGGGAACCTGCGGCCACCCCGCCACCGGACAGGTAGATCGCCTTGAAACCGGCGCGCTTGGCCAGCAGCGCGTGGTTGGCGTTGATCGCGCCGACCACTTGCAATGGGTGCTCGCTGGCGACCGCATCGCGGAAACGCTGGCCTGGAGTGCTGTGCTTGGAACTCATGACTCACCTCGTTCAGTGGCTGTCTTATTGTGGGCGCCGTCCTGATAGTGACGGGCGATGTTGCGTTTCGAGGCGCCGATGTGACGGCGCATCAACAATTCCGCGAGTTCGCCGTCACGGTCGGCGATGGCATCGAGAATCCGGTGGTGTTCGGCAAAGGCCTGGCGCGGGCGGTTCGGCGTGGTGGAAAACTGGATGCGGTACATGCGCACCAGTTGATACAGCTCGCCGCAGAGCATCTGCGTCAGCGTGCGGTTGCCGCTGCCCTGGATGATCCGGTAGTGGAAGTCGAAATCGCCTTCCTGCTGGTAATAGCCAACGCCGGCCTGAAACGCGGCGTCGCGCTCGTGGGTTTCCAGCACTCGGCGCAGCTCGTCGATTTCTTCGACGCTCATGCGTTCGGCCGCCAGACGGCAGGCCATGCCTTCGAGGGATTCGCGGATTTCGTAGAGTTCGAGCAGTTCGGCGTGGCTGAGCGACACCACCCGCGCGCCGACGTGCGGTACGCGCACCAGCAGGCGCTGACCTTCCAGGCGATGAATCGCCTCACGCAATGGCCCACGGCTGATGCCGTAAGTGCGCGCCAGCTCCGGCTCGGAGATCTTGCTGCCCGGGGCGATCTCGCCTTTGACGATGGCCGCCTGAATGCGTCGGAAGACGTTTTCCGAAAGCGTCTCGGAATCGTCGCCGCTGATGACCGGGGGATCGAGTTGATCCAGCATGATTGTCGACACCTTTAAATCCAATGCGGCAAAAACTAGCCAATTCGCCCGCATCAGTCAAAGGATAAATAGACATTGTCGACAATCGTCTAATAACCTTAAAAGATCGCAGCCTTCGGCAGCTCCTACAGGGCGCACGCAAATCCAATGTAGGAGCTGCCGAAAGCTGCGATCTTTTGATCTTTTATAGACCGGTGCAGGCGCTGGC
>NZ_AKJR01000093.1:0-10012 GCF_000282235.1 Pseudomonas sp. GM24
GGCGTAGCTCTCCCAAACACCTCGATCAGTCCCCTCTCCCACGGGAGAGGGCTAGGGTGAGGGGCTTTTGATTGTCCGTGGCAAATAATGGCGTCGACTCAAGTCGCCACATTCAAATACTTGCCCACCGACGCCGTTTTTTCCAGCGAGTACTGTTTGCTCAGATTGGCAATCATGCGGTTCAGCGCTTCAGTGGTGCTCTGGGTCGAAGCGGTCTGTTCTTCCTCCGGTCGTTCTCTCCCAGCCTGTAACGCCGCTTTCAGTTCATCACTGCTCACGCCGCCGCTGCTGTCGCTATCGAGCACCTTGAGCAGCGCGGCGCTGGTGTCGGTGCTGGTCGTTGCGGTGCTGTTGTTGCTGGTTTGCAATGCGCTGCTGAGTTCTGTCGCGGTCACGCTGCCGTCGCCATCGGCGTCGAGTTGGCTGAACAGTTCGTCGCTGTTGATTTGTGGTGGCGGAGGCGGCGGAGGGGTCAGGCTGGCGGTGAGTTCGTCCTGGCTGACGGTGCCGTCCTTGTTCTTGTCCAGGGCGGAGAAGATTTCGTTGCTGTCGGCGCTGCTGCCGGCGCTGGTCAGGCCGCTGCTCAGTTCGTCGCTGCTGATGGCGCCGTCGCCATCGGTGTCGAGGGCGCTGATCAGGGCGTCGGCGAGATCGGTGTCCGGAGCTTGATCGTGTGGCGGTGGCGGAGGCGGCGCCATGGCGGTCATTTCTTCGGCGCTGAGGCTGCCGCTGGCGTCGCTGTCCAGATCACCGAACTGTTTGCTCAGGTTGACCAGCAGGCCGTCGTCGGACTTCTGCGACAGGGCGCTTTTCAGTTCGTCCTGATCCACTGCGCCGTCGCTGTTGCTGTCGAGTTTGGCGAACAGTTCTTTTTGCAGTTGCTGGCTGCGCGCGTTTTGCGTGGAGGTGCTGCTGGTGCTGGTATAGCTTGTGTAGTTGCTGACGCTACCGATCATCGGACTCACTCCCTGGAATGGCAAACCGGTGGGTGTACCGGCTTATGCAGCCTCAGGGCGCAAGTTGTCGGGGGTATGTGGGGTTTGTACCGGTGGGTACACACGGCAGAATGAACACCGCCGAACTCTGTGGGAGCGAGCTTGCTCGGGAAGAGGCCGGTACATCCAAAAGAGATGTTGGATCAGTTGACGCCTTCGCGAGCAGGCTCGCTCCCACATTGGACGGTGGTGTTTTCAGGTGCGCGGCAGGCGAATGATGGCGGTAAGGCCGCCGCCCGGGGTTTCTTCGAGATTGAGCTGCCCACCCAGACGCAGCGCCGCTTCGCGGGCAATGGTCATACCCAGCCCGACGCCGCCGGAGTTGCGATTGCGCGAGCCTTCCAGGCGATAGAACGGTTCAAAAACTGCTTCACGCATGTCCTCGGCAATCCCCGGGCCGTGGTCGATCACGCGGATCAGCAGTTGTTCGCGCTGATCCTGCAGTTCAATCCGCGCCTGCCCGGCGTAACGCAGGGCGTTGTCCATGAGGTTGTTGATGCACGAACGCAGCGCCATCGGCTGCACCGGCAACGGCGCGCAGTGGCCGCTGACCTGCACGTCGGCGCCCTGGTCCTGAGCGTTTTCGCACAGCGATTCGACCAGCGCCTGCACATCCATCAACTGCAAGGCTTCGCTGGTGCGCTGTTCGTGCAGGTAGGTGAGGGTGGCGTCGAGCATGCCGATCATGTCGTCCAGGTCCTGACGCATCTGGCCTTGCAGCTTTTCATCGCTGATGTTTTCCAAGCGCAGTTTCAGGCGTGACAGTGGTGTGCGCAGGTCGTGGGACACGGCACCGAGCATTCGTGCGCGCTGCTGCACCTGTTCGCGAATGCGCCGCTGCATCAGGTTGAAGGTGTAGGCGGCTTGTCGTGCTTCCCGTGGGCCGGACTCGTCGAGTGGCGGGCTGTCGAGGTCTTCGCTGAGGCGTTCGGCGGCGTTGCTCAGGCGCTGGATCGGGCGACTGAGCAGTTTGGCGCCGTACCAGGCCGCGATCATCAGCGTGATGAACTGAAAGGTCAGTGGCACCACCGGGCCACCAAACCACGGACGCGGTGGCCGTGGCGGGTAGCGCGGGTCTTGCGCCATTGCTTGGCCGTTGGCGCCTTGGGAGAACTCCGGAGGCGGCGGAGGCGGAGGCGGGCCGTAGAGACGGAACCAGGTGAAAGCCAGCAGGTGCGCGAGGACGATCGCCACGAACAGCACGCCAAACAGGCGCCCGAACAGCGTGTCGAAGCGCGCCCGCATCAGCCGATGTCTCGCGCGTCGAACAGGTAACCCTCACCGCGCACGGTTTTGATCAACTGTGGGGCTTTCGGGTCATCGCCGAGTTTCTGCCGCAGGCGCGAGACCAGCAAATCAATGCTGCGGTCGAAGGCTTCGATCGAGCGACCGCGGGCTGCGTCGAGCAATTGCTCGCGGCTGAGCACTCGGCGCGGACGTTCGATAAACACCCACAGCAGGCGAAATTCGGCGTTGGACAGCGGCACCACCAGACCATCGTCGGCGATCAATTGGCGCAGGACGCTGTTCAGGCGCCAGTTGTCGAAACGAATGTTGGCGCGTTGTTCGGTGCGGTCGTCACGCACCCGGCGCAGAATGGTCTGGATGCGCGCGACCAGTTCGCGCGGTTCGAACGGTTTGGCCATGTAGTCGTCGGCGCCCAGTTCCAGGCCGATGATGCGGTCGGTCGGTTCGCAGCGAGCGGTGAGCATGAGGATCGGGATGTCCGATTCAGCGCGCAGCCAGCGGCACAGCGACAAGCCGTCTTCGCCGGGCAGCATCAGGTCCAGCACGACGACATCGAAATGCTCGGCCAGCAGCGCCTGACGCATCGCCGCACCGTCGGTGACGCCGCTGGCGTGGATGTTGAAGCGGGCGAGGTAATCGATCATCAGCTCGCGAATCGGCACGTCATCGTCGACGATCAGCGCGCGAATGCTCCAGCGCTTGTCGTCTTTAGGCTCATCCGTCGCGGTCATTTGGGTGTTGTGCATGAGGCTGTTCATCTGCCAGTAGGCCGCGAACCACAAAAGATGGGCTGCGAGGTGGTGGTTTCAGCATAGGCGTCCAGCCGCGAGGCGGGAAGTGCTGATGTAAGGACTTGTTGCGGCTGGCGAGGCTAGCGCGGATGCTTGTTGCTGGCGTGTCGGCTGTGTATCGGAGTCGACACAATAGCAGCGAGCGCTATGCTGATCACGGTTGGTGCGACGATTTACCGATCATCGGGTGCCGCGCCGCTGCCGGTTCCGCTACAATGCGCGCCGATTTCGACCTGCCTGAGAGCCCATTCATGTCCGCCTGCCAGACTCCTATCATCGTCGCCCTGGATTTCCCTACCCGTGACGCCGCACTGAAGCTGGCCGACCAGTTGGACCCGAAACTGTGCCGGGTCAAAGTGGGCAAGGAACTGTTCACCAGTTGCGCCGCCGAAATTGTCGGCACCCTGCGTGACAAGGGTTTTGAAGTATTCCTCGACCTGAAATTCCATGACATTCCCAACACCACCGCGATGGCCGTGAAAGCCGCCGCCGAGATGGGCGTGTGGATGGTCAACGTGCATTGCTCCGGTGGTATGCGCATGATGGCCGCTTGCCGTGAAGAGCTGGACAAGCGCAGCGGCCCGCAGCCGTTGCTGATCGGCGTGACCGTGCTGACCAGCATGGAGCGTGAAGATCTGGCCGGTATCGGTCTGGATATCGAACCGCAGGAACAAGTGCTGCGTCTGGCTGCACTGGCCGAGAAGGCTGGCATGGACGGTCTGGTGTGCTCGGCGCTGGAAGCCACGGCACTGAAAACCGCGCATCCGTCGCTGCAACTGGTGACCCCGGGGATTCGTCCGGCGGGCAGCGCGCAGGACGATCAGCGCCGCATTCTGACCCCGCGTCAGGCGCTGGATGCCGGTTCCGATTATCTGGTGATTGGCCGTCCGATCAGCCAGGCGGCGGATCCGGCCAAGGCGTTGGCTTCGGTTGTAGCCGAAATCGCCTGATCAGACACCGCGAAACCCTGTAGGAGTTAGCCTGCTCGCGATAGCGGTGTGTCAAACAACGTTAATGTTGACTGACACACCGCTATCGCGAGCAGGCTCACTCCTACCTTTGTTTTGTGGTGGGCTTAAACCTTCAACACCAACTTGCCGAAGTTCTCGCCGCTGAACAATTTCATCAGCGTCTCCGGGAACGTCTCCAGGCCTTCGACGATATCTTCCTTGCTCTTGAGCTGCCCCTTGGCCATCCAGCCGGCCATTTCCTGCGCGGCGCTGGCGTATTGCGCGGCATAGTCCATCACCACAAAACCTTCCATCCGCGCGCGATTGACCAGCAGCGACAGGTAGTTGGCCGGGCCTTTGACCGCTTCCTTGTTGTTGTACTGGCTGATCGCGCCGCAGATCACCACGCGCGCTTTCATGTTAAGACGACTCAACACCGCATCGAGGATGTCGCCGCCAACGTTGTCGAAATAGACGTCGACGCCTTTCGGGCATTCGCGTTTAAGCCCGGCTACAACGTCTTCGGACTTGTAGTCGATGGCGCCGTCGAAGCCCAGTTCATCAATGAGGAATTTGCACTTGTCGGCACCGCCGGCAATGCCAACCACACGGCAACCTTTGATCTTGGCGATCTGCCCGGCAATGCTGCCCACTGCGCCCGCCGCACCGGACAGCACAACGGTGTCGCCGGCCTTCGGTGCACCGACATCCAGCAGGGCGAAATAGGCGGTCATGCCAGTCATGCCCAGTGCCGACAGATACACCGGCAGCGGTGCCAGTTTCGGATCGACTTTGTAGAAACCTCTTGGCTCACCGAGGAAATAATCCTGCACGCCAATGGCGCCGTTGACGTAGTCCCCGACGGTAAAGCCCGGATTGTTCGAAGCAACGACTTTGCCTACACCCAACGCGCGCATGACTTCGCCGATACCGACCGGCGGGATGTAGGACTTGCCTTCGTTCATCCAGCCACGCATGGCCGGGTCGAGGGACAGGTATTCGTTCTTGACCAGAATCTGCCCCGCCGCCGGTTCACCCACCGGGACTTCCTGATAGGTGAAGGTCTCGCGGGTTGCCGCGCCCACCGGGCGTTTGGCGAGCAGGAACTGGCGATTGGTCTGGTTGGTCATGACAGGCACTCGAACGGAATGAAGCTTTGTTGATAGACCTTCGCCGGCATTGGCGCAAGGTTGGCTGATGCGGCGAATGCACGCCGATCCAGTGCAGTGATGATCACCGGGTTGGTTTTATCACTGCAACGCATGGGCACATAAACAGCCATTGGATAGTGCTGACGCTCGGCAGACCTCAATGGCTATGCTGCCATTCCACACATCCCCTGCATCCATCCCTTCGAGGACATAACAATGAGCATGACGTTTTCCGGTCAGGTTGCCGTAGTCACCGGCGCCGCCAACGGCATCGGCCGTGCAACCGCGCAGGCGTTCGCTGCCGAAGGCCTGAAAGTGGTGGTCGCCGACCTGGACGCGGCAGGGGGCGAGGGCACCGTTGCGCTGATTCGTACCGCTGGCGGCGAAGCGACCTTCGTGCGTTGCAACGTGACCGTCGAAAGCGAAGTGAAGAATCTGATGGACGAGGTGATCAATACCTACGGTCGTCTGGACTACGCCTTCAATAATGCCGGTATCGAAATCGAAAAAGGCAAACTCGCTGAAGGCTCGATGGATGAGTTCGACGCAATCATGGGCGTCAACGTCAAAGGCGTCTGGCTGTGCATGAAGTATCAACTGCCATTGTTGCTGGCGCAGGGCGGCGGGGCGATCGTCAATACTGCCTCGGTGGCGGGACTGGGCGCGGCGCCGAAGATGAGCATCTACGCGGCGTCCAAGCATGCGGTGATTGGCTTGACCAAATCGGCAGCCATTGAGTACGCGAAAAAGAAAATCCGCGTCAACGCTGTGTGTCCGGCGGTGATCGATACCGACATGTTTCGCCGCGCTTATGAGGCTGATCCGAAGAAGGGCGAATTCGCCAACGCGATGCACCCGGTCGGTCGCATCGGCAAGGTCGAGGAAATTGCCAGCGCTGTGTTGTACCTGTGCAGCGACGGTGCCGCCTTCACCACGGGCCACTCTCTGGCAGTGGATGGCGGCGTCACCGCTTTCTGAATAAAGCGCCAGAAAAAACAGCCCGCATTCATTGCGGGCTTTTTTGTGGGTCACGGTCAGTTCCGTGAAGTCCCTTAAACAATGTGTATCAAACGGTTAGAACGGTCGCTTTTGGCGGCGTTGTCGCACAGCCTGTCCGGCGCGGCTGTGATTTACTGCCGCCAGCAAAACGGACAGGAGTTTGCTTGCTCATGGAATTGAGAATTGATCGACAGGCAATGGTGCCGGTCGTGCAGCAGATTGTTGACGGACTGACCGAGTGGATCCTGCAAAATGGCGTACCGCCGGCCACTCGGTTGCCCTCCGTGAGGCAAATCGCCCGGGGTAATCTGCTCAGCCAGTCGTGTGTGGTCGAGGCCTGTGAGCGTCTGGTATCGCAGGGCGTTCTAAGCACCTGCCAAGGCACCGGATTCATCGTCGCCGCCTCGCCGTCGACACTGGGCGCAGAGGATGAACTGGCGCTGTTCGGGGGGAGGTATGCCTGGTGCGATGCAGTGTGCGAGACGGCCGGTGGCTTGAAGCTGGGTGCTGGTGGTCTGCCGCAAAGCTGGCGCGAGCCTGACGACCTCAGCTATGCGCTGCGCGAGGTGGCGCGCACCGATATGGCCAGTCTGTTCAACTACAGCACACCCTTTGGGCTTCCAGCGTTGCGCGAGCAGATCGTCAAGCGCCTGAAGCTGCTCAATATCGAGGCCCGCAGTGCGCAGTTGCTGAGTACCTGCGGTGCCAGCCATGCGCTGGATCTGATCGTGCGTACCTTGTTCAAGTCAGGAGACTGCGTGGTGGTCGAAACGCCCGGTTACGCGCCGCTGTTTGATCTGCTGCGTCTGCATGGCGTGCACATGCTCGAGGTGCGTCGTACCCCGAACGGGCCGCATATCGAAGCGCTCGAGGCTGTGCTGCAACAGTTTCGCCCCGGCGCATTGTTCATCAACAGCCATCATCACAACCCTACCGGTACTTGCCTGTCGCCGAGCGTTGCGCAACGCATCCTGCAACTGAGCAAGACCTACGATCTGCGCGTGATTGAAGACGACGTCTATGCGGACTTGCACACGGACAACGGCACACGACTGGCGGCGCAGGACCATGAGGGGCGCGTCATTTACGTGGGCAGCTTTTCCAAGACACTGAGCAGCTCGTTGCGGGTCGGGTTCGTCTTCGCCGACAGCGAAATCGTCAGACGGCTGGCGCAGGTCAAGATGATCAGTGGTTTGGGGGTGTCGAGGTTTTCCGAAGCGGTGCTGGCCAGTCTGATGGTCAGTGGCGCTTACCGCAAACTGGTGCAGCGTCAGCGTCAACGTTTGAATGCCGATCGCGCCGCCGCGCTGCAGGCGCTGGAGGACGCTGATTGGGAGGTGTTCGGCAAACCTGCGGGTGGGCTTTTCATTTGGGCGCGCTCGCGCATGACCGATCAGGTTCGAGTGCGTCGTCATGCTCAACGCTGCGGCGTGCTGCTGTCAGCGCCTGACGCGTTCAGTCCCAGTGGTGAGTCGGGCGACTGGCTGCGCATCAACGTTACCTATGCATGCGATCCACGCGCTCGGCAGTTTTTCCGCCACACCGGTTCGGATCGACCTCAAGTGTTCTGAAAACGACGCGGGCGTAGCTTTTTGCCATTATTCCGACGCCAGAGACTTGTGTCGGTGGATGGCCGTTGCGACTCTTCGCTCTACTGACAATGGCAGGGGACTACGCGCAATGATTTCGGCCATGCAAGGACGTTTTGCCAACCTCGGTATGGCGAAAAAACTGGGTATCGGGTTTGTGCTGGTTTTGCTCCTGACTGCGCTGGTGGCGGCCATTGGCGTCTGGTCCCTGCAAACCATCAGTCAGCGTTTCGACGGGCTGAAACAGATGTCCTCGCTCAACAGTGGCCTGCTCAACGTGCGCCTGCTCGAGCAGGAATACGCTTTGCGAGGCAATCCGAAGACCGCCGATGCGCTGCGTAAGGGCGTCGACGAACTGGTCGTTCTGGCTGATCAGCTCAAGACGCAGTCGGCGGCGAACGTGCCGGTCATGAATGATGTGCAGCAGTCGCTGGGAGCCTATCGAAAGGCGTTCGATGAATTTGTGTCGTTGACTCAGGCCAAGGACCTGGCACTGGAAATGGCCAGTTGGTCGGTGTCCAGTGTGGCCAACAACCTCGACGTATTGCAGGCCGGGCTTGCCGACGACGGTGCATATACCTTGAAGGACACCGAGGGCAAGGACGGCGCGCAATTCATCGAGCAGGCCAGTCAGGTCAGTCAGGTCTCCCGGCTGATGCTGCAAGCGATGAACGAAGCGCGGATTCGTCTGGATCAAAGCCGCAAGGGTGATGCCGACGGTGCCGGCAAGGGCAATATCGAACAGGCCGCACAGGCCCAGGCCCAGGCCGAAGAACTGAAAACCACGGTCAAGGACGAAGGCTATCTGACCGTGCTCAACGAAGTCTCCGGGCATATCGCCGGTTTCAACGACAAGCTCGCCGAATACACCGGATTGCTCGCGCAGGAAAAAACCGTCTACGAGCAATTGCACCAGCGTGCCGACCAAGTGGTCGAGCGGGTCAACCAGGCGTATGTCGCTGAAGACGGTGCGATGCAGGCGGAACTGAAGAAAAATTCGCTGCTGATCATTGGTTCATCGGCGCTGGCGTTGTTGGTCGGCTTGTTCGCGGCGTGGCTGATCACCCGACTGATTGTCGCGCCATTGCGCAGCGTGATTCAGGTCGCGCAACAGATTGCCGCCGGCGACTTGAGTGCGACCGTGGAAGTGACCCGCCGTGACGAGATCGGCCAGTTGATGCTGGCGATGCAACAGATGGGGGCGGGGCTGAGCACGATTGTCAGCGGCTTGCAGGCTGGGATCGAACAATTGGCCAGTTCGGCGCAATCGTTGTCGGCGGTCACCGAGCAGACCAACCTTGAGGTCAGCAGCCAGAAGGAAGAAACCGAGCAGGTCGCCACGGCGATGAACCAGATGACCACCACCGTGCATGACGTTGCACGCAATGCCGAAGAGGCGGCGGTGGCCGCGCAAACGGCGGATGACAAGGTCGAAAGCGGGCAGCAAGTGGTGCGCCAGAGCATGGCCCGCATCGAGCAATTGGCTGATTCGGCGACGTCGGCCAGTTCCAGCATCGAAAGCCTGAGTGCGGAAATCCAGAATATCGGCACGGTGCTGGAGGTGATCAAGAGTGTCGCCGAACAGACCAATCTATTGGCGTTGAATGCCGCGATCGAGGCGGCGCGGGCCGGGGAGCAGGGCAGGGGCTTTGCGGTGGTGGCCGATGAGGTGCGTGCTTTGGCTCGGCGCACGCAGCAATCGACCGAGGAAATTGAGCGACTGGTGAGTGCATTGCGCTCGGCGGCGCATTCGTCGGTGCAGCAGATTCAGAGTAGCGGCGAGTTGGTGAAGCTGGCGGTGAGTGATGCCTTGCAGACCGAGAGTGCGCTGGGGAGTATTGCGGCGGCGGTGTCGTTGATTCAGCAGATGAATCAGCAGATTGCGGCGGCGGCCGAGGAGCAGAGTTCGGTGGCGGAGGAGATCAATCGCAGTGTGACGAGTATTCGTGCGAGTGCGGATCAGTCGTCGATCGCGATGCGCGGGAATGCGGCTTCGAGTGTTGAGCTGGCGCAGTTGGGGAGTGAGTTGCGCGGGATGGTTGGGCATTTTCGGCTTTGACGCTTTGGGCTTGGCGGCCTTTGGGCCGACCAGGCTCTTGGGGTTTTTGGGGGATATCCGTTGTTGCGGGTGTTGCTGATTAGGGTTCCGCCCTTACGGCGGGTCACTTTTGGCAAACGCCCAAAAAGTAACCAAAAGGCCTGCGCCCTGACGTGCGGCCCGCTCGCTGGGGCTCGGGGTTCCTTCGCTCCGGGATCGATCCGGGCGCAGCGCCTACGGTTTGCTTCGCT
>NZ_AKJR01000094.1:0-8731 GCF_000282235.1 Pseudomonas sp. GM24
AGCCAGCTCCCACAGTGATTGAAGGTGTTCACAAACATTGTGTTCACACAAATCCTGTGGGAGCTGGCTTGCCAGCGATGGCGGCATCGACAGCACCACCGAATTTGGATCTTCGCCGCAGGATGTTAGGCTCCCCCCCGAACCCGACACTCCGTGAAGGAAGGCTCTATGTTGAAGGTCTTTGCTCTGCTGACCCTGCTGGCGTCCAGCGCCGTGCAGGCGCAAACCACGCTGCAATCCGATCTGCCACTCAAGTACCTCGAACTGGTTCACGCCGATGCCGAACCGCGGCCGCTGGTGATTTTCCTGCACGGCTACGGCAGTAACGAAGCCGATCTGATCGGCATGAAATTTCAGCTGCCGGCGCAATACAACTACCTGTCGGTGCAGGCGCCGCTGTCATTGGGTGAAGGGCGCTTCCAGTGGTTTCGCAAGAAAGGCGAAGGCGCCTACAACGGCGAGACCGATGATCTGAAGGTCAGTGGCCAGAAGCTGCGCGACTTTATCGCGCAAGCAGCGAAGAAATATCACACCACACCGGACAAGGTGTACCTGATCGGTTTCAGCCAGGGCGCGATGATGACCTACGAGGTCGGGCTGCGGCCGCCAGTGGCGGTCGGCGGGATCGCGGCGTTGAGCGGGCGTTTATTGCCAGTGTTGAAGGCTGAACTTAAAAGCGAACAGCAGCCGTTGCCGCTGAACATCTTTATCGGCCACGGCACCGCCGATGATCCGGTGCCGTATAAGAACGGCACCGAGGCCAACGCTCAGTTACAGAAGCTCGGTTATAAACCGCAGTTCCATGCCTATCCCGGCGTCGGCCACAGTATCAGTGCGGCCGAGCTGCGCGACTTGAACGGCTGGTTGCAGCAGATCAATCCTTGAGGATGGTTTTCACCAGGGCATCGTGACCCTTCTTGTCGCTGGCGCGGGAGATCACCTGCACCAGCGCCATCTTCGTGCCGGAGCCGGCCATCAGCGTGGTGTTGAGGGTCTGGCCGCCGCCCTGGGTGGCGGTGCTGTCGACCTGACGCAAGCCAAGGCCGGTGCCTTTCTGGGTCAGGCTCTTCTCGCTGAGTTTGTTGAAGTCCGGCAGGGCCTTGCGTTGGTCTTCGATGAAACTCGACACGCTGCCGTCGAGGAACTGGCCGTCGTTGTCCTTGACGTGCTGGCCTTCGGGAATCTTGTTTTCAGCGGTAATGACCACGGTTTTTGTGGCCTCGTTGGTGTACATCGTGCCCGTGGTCCCGCTTGGGCTGGTCGGCAGCGGGTCGGCGACGAAACCTTTAGGCAGTACAAAAGTGAATTTGCCATCGAGCATCGAGACTTTCTCGGTGCCGGCATTTTTCTTGGCCGCTTGCGCGTGGAGGGCGCCGAAACCGGCGAGGGCCGCCACCAGCAGGACGACGGCTTTTTTGCTCAACAATGACATGTGAATCTCCGGTGGATGGTCGCGCGAGGCGGGCGATCATCCCACGGAGGGGGCCGGGCGTTCCAGCGCGAATCATCCGAGTGGTTATTGCACCTGCGCTTTCGCCAGCGGACGGGCCAACAGGCGTTTGGTCACGCCGAGCATGGCCACCGACACTGCGACACCGACGGCGAATCCACTCAGCCCCATACTTGGCAAGGTCAGCGCCGAGACCAGACAAAACGCCGAAAACGAATACATGCCGGTCGCCGTCGCCCGTAACAATGCAGCGGTAAATGCCGGGCCGCGCGTTTGTTGCGAGAACACCGCCATGACACTGCCGAGCACTGGAAACACCGCGAGCAAACCGCTCCAGCGCTCGCCGACGGTGCTGGCGAGCATCGTCACCACCAGGGTCAACGCGGCGCCGGCGATCATCCGCCAGATCAGTTTGTCCGACTTCGGCGCCGTGCCGCTGAGCACCGGTTGCACCGTGGGAAACAGATAAGGCGATGCCAGCAACGCAATCGCCGCCGCCGCCACGGAAAACGGCAGTGACGCCGGAATCAGCGACAACACCCCAGCAATCACGGCCCACACCGTCAGCGACGCCGTCAGCGCCAACGGCCAGTTCGCCCGTTGCGCGACCTGCGCGTAGGTGATGCAGAACGCAATCATCGCGAACATCGCCGATAACGCCGCCACCGCTGATTGCGCGGCAAACCCCGGACCCTGCTCGATGGCGAGGAAAAACAGAATCGGCCCGACCACCACCGGCAACCCCGACAGCCACCCGGCCACGCTCGGCCCCCAGCGTTTGCCCGCCAGGGAAATCAGCAGCAGAAAACCGGGAATCAGCAGCAGTTTGAGGATCAGCACGCAGGAGTCTCCATCCGTTGAAGGTTCGCCACGTTAGCATTGTCGATCGGCGATTGCTGCCTATGTGCGCAGTTTTTGTATACAAAGTGTCGGGAGCAATACCCGACTATGCTCTGATTATCAGGGCTTGCCGGAGTCGATAACGCGATGAACAGAACACCGAAGGTGTTGCGCGGATGTTGCGGCATCGGTTTGTGGGCGCTGTTGCTGACGCCGACCTGGGCCAATTGGCAGGACGCGGTACCCGGCGCGCAGATCATCGGTACCGGCGATTTCAGTGTGTTCGGTTTCGATGTCTACAACGCGCGCCTGTGGAGTGCCGCGCGGCCCCTGGTCGACGGCCAGCCGTTTGCGCTGGAGTTGATTTACCGCCGCAACATTTCCCGCGACGATCTGGTCAAGGCCAGCGTCGATGAAATCAAACGTCTGGCCGGTGCCCGCGTCAGCCCGGCGCAATTGGCCGGGTGGCAGGTACAGATGCAGCAATCGTTCGTCGATGTGCAGGCTGGCACGCGGATTACCGGCGTGTATTTGCCGGGGCAGGGCGCGCGGTTTTTTGTCGGCCAGCAGTTGCAGCATGAAATTGATGATCCGCTGTTTGCCCGGGCGTTTTTCGATATCTGGCTCGATCCGCGCACACGCAATCCTGAGCTGCGCGAGCAGTTGTTGGGGGTGAGTCGATAGATTCTTTTGCGCTTCAAGGCTGTCGCGGAAACCTCTAAGCTGCGTCTTTCGACTTGTTTCTGGATGTGTGCGTGAAATTCAGCTTGCCCAAAATCGCCACCGCGCCGTTTTGCCCGCCGGAAGTGGCCGGCAGTGTTGCGGTGGATCCCAATGCCTCATTCTTCAAACGCGTGCTGCGTTTCGCCGGCCCCGGGTTGCTGGTGTCGATCGGTTACATGGATCCGGGCAACTGGGCCACCGCCATCGAGGCCGGTTCACGCTTCGGTTACAGCCTGTTGTTCGTGGTGTTGCTGGCGAGTCTGGCGGGCATGGTCGTGCAGTGCCTGTGCTCGCGACTGGGCATCGCCACCGGGCGCGATCTGGCGCAGCTGTCCCGCGAGCGCTACAGCACACCGACAGCGCGCCTGCAGTGGGTGTTGGCGGAAATCTCGATCATCGCCACCGATCTGGCCGAAGTGCTCGGCTGCGCATTGGCGTTCCACTTGCTGCTTGGTTGTTCGTTGACCTTCGGCATTGCCCTGACGGCGTTCGACACCTTGCTGGTGCTGGCCCTGCAAAATCGCGGTTTCCGCAGACTGGAAGCGATCATGCTGGTGCTGGTTGCAACCATCGGCGTGTGTTTTTTCTTTGAACTGTTGCTGATCAAACCGTACTGGCCCGACGTCGCCCAGGGTTTCAAACCGTCGCTGGCGGCGATTGGCGAGGCGGCGCCGTTGTACCTGGCGATCGGTATTCTCGGCGCGACGGTGATGCCGCATAACCTTTATCTGCATACCTCGATCGTGCAGACGCGGATGATCGGCAAGGATCTGGCGAGCAAGCAGGACGCGGTGAAACTGGCGCGCATCGACACTATCGGTTCGCTGGCCTTGGCGTTGCTGGTCAATGCGGCGATCCTGATTCTCGCGGCAGCGGCGTTTCACCAGTCCGGGCACACCGACGTGGTGGACATTCAGGACGCCTACCACTTGCTCGATCCGCTGGTGGGCGGGGCGTTGGCCAGTGTGTTGTTCGGCGTGGCGTTGCTCGCGTCGGGGCAGAGTTCGACCTTCACCGGTACCATCGCTGGCCAGGTGATCATGGAGGGTTACCTGAATCTGCGGATTCCGTGCTGGCAGCGACGCTTGATTACTCGCGGGCTGGCGTTGATTCCAGCGTTTATCGGCGTGTGGCTGATGGGCGATAACGCGATTGGCAAGTTGCTGGTGCTGAGTCAGGTGGTGTTGAGTCTGCAGTTGCCGTTCGCCTTGTATCCATTGATCCGCATGACCAATGATAAAAAGCTGATGGGGCCGTTTGTGAATCGCTGGCCGACACGGGTGCTGGCGTGGGGGCTGTTTGTGGTGATCAGTGGTGCCAATAGCTGGTTGATTTTGCAGTGGGCGGTTTGAGCCAGCATTTGCAGTGACTGGGCTGGCCTCTTCGCGAGCAGGCTCGCTCCCACAATTGCTATCGGGTGACCACAATAGTGTGCACATCCGATAACCCTGTGGGAGCGAGCTTGCTCGCGAAGGCGGACTGTCAGGCGCCCACGTCGCTGAACAGCGGAATGCGCCCATTGAGCGAAGGCTTGTAGTGCCAGTTCAGGCGATTCAGATCGGTACCGTTTTCGAGTATTTCCCTCACCGTCGCCCCGGCAATGCTTATCGCCACCGCTTGCCCCGGACACTGATGCCGACCACTGCCAAAACTGAAACTGCGGCGGTTCTCGCGCTGCAGCAAAAACTCCTCCGGCCGTTCGTTAAGCGCCGGATCACGATTGGCCGAGGCCAGTAGCACCAGAATCACATCGCCTGCTTCGACCCGCACACCGGCAATCTCACAGGACGCGGCGACAAAGCGCCGGGTGTTCTGTACGGGCGGGTCGAAGCGCTGCACTTCGCTGAGCAGCGCCTCAATGGATTCGCCGTGCAGTGCTGGCTGACGACGTAGCGCCAACAGCGTGTTGCCGATCAGGCCGGCGCAGGCTTCGAACGTCTGCGAACAGAGGCCGATCAGGTTGGCGATCAGGATTTCTTCATCGCCGCTAAAGCGCTGCTGGATCGCGCCGAGGAAGTCGCTGGCGGGTTCGGCGAGCAGTTCGATGAAGTAGCCGCGCAGGTGTTCGGCCGCCGCATCTGCTGCGGCCAATTGCAGGTCGTTGCTCAACGGCGACAGGCAGGCGACGAAGTCCGCCGTCAATTCACTGATCGCCCGCGCTTGCGCAGGGCTGAAACCCAGTAGCGCCGCGACCACGCACACCGGGCCTCGAAACATTGCCTTGTACACACCGTCGGCGTCCGCTGTGATCAGCCGCGTGGCAACCAGTCTGTCGACGGCCTTAAGTTCGAGCGCGGCCAACTCAGGCTCAATCGCAGAACGCGGGCAGCGCTGGCGCTCACCGTCATTCATGCGCATCAATTGGCCGAAGACCTTGCCAGCCATGCCTTTTGCAATCGTTTTGGGTACGGGTTCTTGCGCCGGACGCACCCGACAATCGGCGTGGGCCAACACCGCAGACACCGCGCGGGCGCTGCTGGCGACCCACAGTTTCAACTCCGGATGAAACGTCAGCCCACCTTCTGCGCGCAGTTCGGCGTAGTAGGGATAAGGATCGACATGCGTTGCGGCGCTGATCGGGTTCATGGTTTGCATCCTTGTCGGCGGGGAAAGTGTTGCTACTATCTCCATTGCGCGACGACGATGATTCGTCCGGGAGCGAACTATGCACGCAGAACATCAAGACATCGGCGTATCGCAGGTGGCCGCCGCCATCGCCGAGCCGGCGCGGACAAAAATCCTCTGTTCGCTGATGGACGGCCACGCCCGCACCAGCACTGAGTTGGCGACGATCGCCGAAGTCAGCGCCTCGACCGCGAGTGTTCACTTGGCGAAACTCAAGGACCTGGCCCTGCTGCGCCTGCATGTGCAGGGCCGCCATCGCTATTACAGCCTTGCCGATCAGCGCGTGGCGCAGGCGCTGGAAGCGTTGATGGTGATTGGCCAGAACGCCGCGCCGACGTTCAAACCGCACACCCCGGATCGCCTGCAATTCGCGCGCACCTGCTATGACCATATGGCCGGGACGCTGGCGGTGATGCTGCATGACCGCTTGATCGCAACCGGTTGGCTGGTGGCAACCGACGAGCAGGCGTATCGCTTGAGTGACAGTGGCGAGGCGTTGTTTCTTGGTTTGGGAATAGACGTGCAGGATTTGACGACGCTGCGCCGCAAATTTGCCTGCCCGTGCCTGGACTGGAGCATGCGCCGGCCGCATCTCGGTGGCTCGCTAGGCGCGGCGTTGTTGCAGACCGCGTTGAAGCGCAACTGGGTGACCCAGGATCTGGACAGTCGGGCGCTGGCGTTGACGGCGCTGGGGCGCAAGGAGATCAGCGCGCGGTTTGGTGTTGAGTTGCCGATTGAAAACCACAAGATCAAAGGATCGCAGCCTTCGGCAGCTCCTACATGGATTGGGTAGGGCTGAGATTTATTGGGTGTACGCGACTCCTTTAGGAGCTGCCGAAGGCTGCGATCTTTTGATTTTCAGCTTCTGACCGACGAGGGGCGCATCTGCCACCTTGTATCACCGCAGACGACCCTATACTGTATATGCAAACAGTATAGAGCCCGCGCCATGCAAATCATCGACAAGCTGAGCATCCTCGCCGACGCCGCCAAGTACGACGCCTCCTGCGCGAGCAGCGGCGCGCCCAAGCGCAGCTCCGAGGGCAAGAGCGGGCTGGGTTCGACCGATGGCATGGGCATCTGTCACAGCTACACGCCGGACGGGCGCTGCGTGTCGCTGTTGAAGATTCTGCTGACCAATTTCTGCCTTTACGATTGCCAGTACTGCGTCAACCGCCGCTCCAGTGATGTCCCGCGCGCACGCTTCACCCCCGAAGAAGTCGTGGCGCTGACCATGGATTTCTACCGGCGCAACTGCGTCAGCGGACTGTTTCTCAGCTCCGGCATCATTCGCTCGGCAGACTACACGATGGAGCAACTGGTGCGGGTGGCGAAGCTGCTGCGCGAAGAGCATGAGTTTCGCGGGTACATCCATCTCAAGACCATTCCCGAAGCCGATCCTGCGTTGATCGAAGAAGCAGGGCGCTACGCTGATCGCCTGAGCGTCAACATCGAACTGCCGACCGATGCCAGCCTGCAAGTGCTGGCGCCGGAGAAGGACATCAAGTCGATCAAGCAGGCGATGAACACCATCTACACCGGCGTGCAGACCGTGTTGAACGAACCGCGCTCGGCGAAATTCGCTCCAGCCGGGCAGAGCACGCAATTGATTGTCGGCGCCGACGACACCGATGACAGCACCATCCTCCACAGCGCGCAGGCCTTGTACGGCAACTTCCGTCTGCGCCGGGTCTACTATTCGGCCTTCAGCCCGATTCCCGACAGCCCGAAAAGCGTGCCTCTCGCTGCGCCGCCGCTGATGCGTGAGCACCGTTTGTATCAGGCCGATTTTCTCCTGCGCAGCTATGGCTACAGCGCCGATGAATTGCTCAAGGGGCCGGGCAATCTGGCGCTGGACATCGACCCGAAACTGGCCTGGGCGTTGCAGAATCGTGAAGTGTTCCCGCTGGATCTGAACCGTGCCGAAGCCTCCTTGATCGCGCGTATTCCCGGTATCGGCTTGCGCACCACCGAACGTCTGGTCGAGCTGCGCCGACAGCGGCGCATTCGCTACGAAGACGTCGCGCGTATGCGCTGCGTGCTGGCCAAGGCCAAGCCGTTCATCATCACCAGCGACTACCACCCGCAGCAGGCCGAGGTCACCAGCCATTTGCTCTATCAGCAATTACGCGACCGGCCGATGCCGCAGCAGATGGGGCTGTGGGGATGATCAATCTTGATTGCGACGATTTGTTCGACACGTGGCGCCAGCAGGCGCGCTGGCTGCTGAGCCATGAAGTCGATCCGAGTCTGGTGAGCTGGGCTTCGCAAGGCGTGGCTGATCTGTTTGCCAGTGATGAGCCGGTGCCTGAAGGGCAGGGGCCGTTTATGGCGAGAATCCCACGTGCGCTGATCGACACCTTGGAACAAGCCTCACGCTATCGCGGCGATCAACGCTGGAGCCTGTTGTATGAAGTGTTGTGGCGCGTCAGCCACGGCGACCGCACGGCGATGATGGCCGGTGACAAACTCGGCAGTGAGTTGCAGCGACGGATCAAACAAGTGAATCGAGAAGCCCATCATCTGCATGCGTTTGTGCGTTTCATCGAACGCCCGTCATCCAGCGCAGGTCCGCAATACGTGGCGTGGCATGAGCCGGCCCACGACATACTGCACAGCGCCAGTGAGCATTTCATCGGGAGGATGGGCCGGCATCGCTGGTTGATCGCCACGCCGCGCGATGGGGTTTATTACGATGGCGAGCAACTGATCCATCAGCGTCAATGCCCGCTGGAATGGCAGCAGTTGGCGCAGAATGTCGATGATCCTCATGGTGATCTGTGGCTGACCTATTACAGCCACATCTTCAATCCGGCGCGGTTGAACGAGAAGGTCATGCAGGGGCATTTGCCGGCGCGGTTCTGGAAGAATTTGCCGGAGGGGGAGTTGATTCCAGGGTTGATTACGCAGGCGCGGATGGGCAAGCAGCAGAATGGGCAGGCGAGCGGGATTGCCAGTCGCGCAGGTAAACGGATTGCCTTGAAGAGCTAAGAGCTTACCCTCACCCCAGCCCACCCGAAACGTCGGACCGCCCGTAGGGAGAGGGGGCCGACCGAGGTGTTCTCGCGTACTACATCGACCTGAACGATCAAG
>NZ_AKJR01000095.1:0-14467 GCF_000282235.1 Pseudomonas sp. GM24
ACGCAGAGCGTGGGAACGATCATCTTCGGGGGATCAGCGTTTCACAGCAGTCGGCTTATGCAACTCAGCCCGCTTGCTCAGCAAATCAAACACCGCCGGGTACGCCGGCCGTTCGATGTACCGACCGGCGCCGCGCTCGGCGCGCAGGTCGCCATCGGCCCAGACCAACCGGCCCTGGCTGACGGTATGGCTCGGCACGCCGCGCACGGTCTTGCCTTCGAAGATGTTGAAGTCCACCTGCTGATGGTGGGTCTTGGCGGAAATGGTGCGGTTGCCTTGTGGATCCCACAGCACCAGATCGGCATCGGCGCCGACGCGAATCGCGCCTTTGCGCGGATAGAGGTTGAAGATTTTCGCGGTGTTGGTGGAGGTGAGGGCGACGAAATCCTGCATCGATAAACGACCACTGTTGACGCCTTCATCCCACAACACCGCCATGCGATCTTCGATACCCGCCGTACCGTTGGGAATTTTGCTGAAGTCATCGCGCCCGGCGGCTTTCTGCTCGGCGCAGAAGCAGCAGTGGTCAGTCGCGGTGGTGTGCAGATTGCCGTTTTGCAGCCCGTGCCATAGCGCCTCTTGATGACCGCGCGGGCGGAACGGCGGGCTCATCACGTAACCGGCAGCGGTCTGCCAGTCCGGATGTTGATAGACGCTGTCGTCGAGCAGCAAATGCCCGGCAAGCACCTCGCCGTACACCGGCTGACCCTTGCTGCGCGCATAGGTGATTTCGTCGAGGGCTTCCTTGGTCGAAACGTGCACCAGATACAACGGTGTGCCGAGGGTTTCAGCGATACGAATCGCCCGACTGGCCGCTTCGCCTTCGACCTGCGACGGCCGCGACAGCGGATGCGCCTCCGGCCCGGTGATGCCTTGGGCCATCAACTTGCGTTGCAAGTGATAAACCAACTCGCCGTTTTCCGCGTGCACGGTCGGCACCGCGCCGAGTTCCAGGCAGCGCTCGAAACTCGCCACCAGCGTGTCGTCGGCGGCCATGATCGCGTTCTTGTAGGCCATGAAATGCTTGAAACTGTTGATGCCGTGATGGCTGACCAACTCGGCCATTTCCTCACGCACCTGCTCGCTCCACCAGGTAATCGCGACGTGGAAGCCATAGTCGGAGGCGGACTTTTCCGCCCAGCCGCGCCACTGATGAAAGGCTTCCATCAGCGACTGCTGCGGATTGGGAATCACGAAATCAATGATCGATGTGGTGCCGCCGGCCAGACCGGCCGCCGTGCCACTGTAGAAATCCTCACTGGCCACAGTGCCCATGAAGGGTAGTTGCATGTGGGTGTGCGGATCGATGCCGCCGGGCATCAGGTATTGGCCGCTGCCGTCGAGTACTTCGGCGCCGGCGGGAATATCAAGGTTTTCACCGATGGCTTTGATCACGCCGTCGGCGCAATAGACGTCGGCGCGATAACTTTCATCATGGGTAACAACGGTGGCGCCACGGATCAACAGAGACATTCCGAGTTCCTCGCAGGCATTGACCGACTTGTGTCGGTTCTAGATGTTTTATTGATGTACGGCGTTGCAGGGTGTATTCCTGTCAGCGCTGTCAGGAATAGAAACTAGTCGCAGATTTGCAATAGATCAAGATTATTTTTTATAAGCTTATGACTGTTTTAAGTGTATGAAAAATAACGATAAAAAACGTAAATCACCAAAATGGTGAGGCCGTTCACCATTTTGACGCACTTGACAGGATGGAAATATGAGCAAGATTTCCTATGTGAAATCAGCCGCTTGAAGTTGAGCTGCGGTTGCTCGCTCACGATGAAAATAAATGCAGTGCACCAGATTGAGTCCTGTCTGTTCGGACAACTTGCCAGGTGTTTAGCCTGAGCACCCAGACAAGTTTCCGCGAACTCACCCGGTGAATAATTAAAACTGATGAATATCAGAAAGTTGCAAAGCGTTTAACGCTCGGCCCGATGCGCAAGCGGGGCACCCGGCACGTTTATTGATGCCGCCGCTGACACCATGGCCGGTGCACGAAAGTTGTCAGTTCCTCCGGCCATCGTCCGGCTCGCACCCTCGTGTGCAAGCCGCCTGATGAGCAAAAAAATAATCAGAAGAACAGTGGAGCGGCCATGCAACAGAACAGATCGCAAGTGACCGAGCGCGACGGCTTGTATGAACTCGAAGCCGGCAGCGACGTCCTCGACAGTCCCCGTTACAACCACGACATGGCACCGACCAAGGTGCGCGAACGAACCTGGAACAAATGGCACATCACCGCGTTGTGGGTCGGCATGTCGATCTGCGTGCCGACCTACACCCTCGGCGGTGTCCTCACGGCTTACTTCGGCCTGACCGTTGGCGAGGCGTTGCTGGCGATTCTGTTTGCCAACGTTATCGTGCTGATTCCGCTCACACTGAACGCCTTTCCCGGCACCAAGTACGGCATTCCGTTTCCGGTGTTGCTGCGCTCATCGTTCGGCATTCTCGGTTCCAACGTGCCGTGTTTGATTCGGGCATTGGTGGCGTGTGGCTGGTTCGGCATTCAAACGATGTTCGGCGGGCTGGCGATACACCTGTTTCTCGGCTCGGTGTTCGAGGGCTGGAAATCCCTCGGCGGCACCGGGGAGGTGATTGGCTTCATGATCTTCTGGGCGCTGAACCTGTGGGTGGTGATTCGTGGCGCCGAGTCGATCAAATGGCTGGAAACCTTGTCGGCGCCGTTGCTGGTAGCGGTGGGCATCGGCCTGCTGGTGTGGGCGATGCCCAATGTGTCGATGACCGAGCTGCTGGCGATTCCAGCGAAACGTCCGGAGGGCGCCAGTGTGGTGAGTTACTTCGCCGCCGGGCTGACCGCGATGGTCGGGTTTTGGGCGACGTTGTCGCTGAACATTCCGGACTTCAGCCGTTACGCCAAGAGCCAGAAAGATCAGATCCTCGGGCAGATTTTCGGTCTGCCGCTGACCATGTTTCTGTTCGCTTCCCTTGGCGTAATCATGACCGCTGCGTCGGTGAAACTGGTCGGCGTCACCGTGTCTGATCCAGTCAGTCTGATCGGCCACATCCAGAGCCCGGTGTGGGTGGCGGTGGCGATGGCGTTGATCATCATCGCCACGCTGTCGACCAACACTGCTGCCAATATCGTCTCGCCGACCAACGACTTTCAGAACATCGCGCCCAAGGTGATCAACCGCACCAAAGCGGTGTTGCTGACCGGGTTTGTCGGGCTGGCGCTGATGGGCCATGAGCTGCTGAAAAAACTCGGTTTGATTGTTTCCGATGTCAGCCTGGAAACCGTTTACTCCAACTGGTTGCTGGGCTATTCGAGCCTGCTCGGGCCGATCGCCGGGATCATGGTGGTGGACTATTTCCTGATCAAGAAACAGCAACTGGACCTGGCCGGGTTGTACCGCGACGACGTTTATCCAGCGTGGAACTGGGCCGGTTTTGTTGCGTTTGGCGTGCCGGTGGTGCTGACCTTGTTGTCGCTGGGCAGCGATGCGTTCAGCTGGTTTTACAGCTATGGCTGGTTCACCGGCTCGGCGCTGGGCGGGATTATTTATTACGGGTTGTGCGTGATGCGTGCACAGCCTTCGGTCGTGAAAACAGCGGTGTGAATGAGGGCCCCATCGCTGGCAAGCCAGCTCCCACAGGGATCGAGTCGTACACAAATTGTGTGTTCACTCAAGAACCTGTGGGAGCTGGCTTGCCAGCGATAGCGGTCTACCAGACACCACAGCAGTATCCATAAGAAAAGCAGCCTGAGGAGATCCCCATGAACGCAGCCGTAGACGTTCTGCAATCGAGCCATCAGCACATCAACCGCGATCGCCTGTGGGCGTCGCTCATGGAGCTGGCCAAACTCGGCGCCACGGTCAAAGGCGGTGTCTGTCGCCTGGCCCTGACCGATCTCGACCGCCAGGCCCGCGACCTGTTTGTGCAATGGTGCAAGGACGCCGGATGCAGCGTCACGGTCGATGCTGTCGGCAACATCTTCGCCCGTCGCCCCGGGCGCAATCCGAATCTGCCACCGGTGATGACCGGCAGCCACATCGACACCCAACCCACCGGCGGCAAATTCGACGGCTGCTTCGGCGTGCTCGCCGGCGTCGAAGTCCTGCGCACGCTCAACGACCTTGGCGTGGAAACCGAAGCGCCGCTGGAAGTGGTGGTCTGGACCAACGAAGAAGGCTCGCGCTTCGCCCCGTGCATGATGGGCTCCGGGGTGTTTGCGGAGAAATTCACCCTCGAAGAAACCCTCGCCAAGGTCGATGCCGACGGTGTCACCGTTGGCGAAGCGCTCAACGCCATCGGCTACGCCGGCCCGCGCGAAGTCAGCGGGCATAAGGTCGGCGCTTATTTCGAGGCGCACATCGAACAAGGCCCGATCCTCGAAGACGAGCAGAAAACCATCGGCGTCGTGCTCGGCGCGTTGGGCCAGAAGTGGTTCGACCTCAAGCTGCGCGGCGTCGAGGCGCATGCCGGCCCGACACCGATGCACCTGCGCAAAGATGCACTGGTCGGCGCTTCGGTGATCGTCGGCGCCGTCAACCGCGCCGCCCTCGGCCATCAACCCCACGCCTGCGGCACCGTCGGTTGCCTGCAAGCCTATCCCGGCTCGCGCAACGTCATCCCCGGTGAAGTGCGCATGACCCTCGACTTCCGTCACCTGGAACCGGCGCGCCTCGACTCGATGATTGCCGAGGTTAAACAAGTCATCGAGGCCACCTGTGAAGAGCACGGTCTGACTTATGAACTGACGCCGACAGCAGACTTCCCGCCGCTGTACTTCGAAAAAGGCTGTGTGGAAGCGGTGCGCGGCGCGGCGAAAGGGCTTGGCTTGTCGAATATGGACATCGTCAGCGGCGCCGGGCATGACGCGATTTTCCTCGCCGAACTCGGCCCGGCCGGAATGATCTTCGTGCCGTGCGAGGGCGGCATCAGCCACAACGAAATCGAGAACGCCGCGCCGGATGATCTGGCGGCCGGCTGTGCGGTGTTGTTGCGGGCGATGCTGGCGGCTTCGGCGATGGTCGCGGGAGGACAGCGCGCAGCCTGAAGATCAAAAGATCGCAGCCTTCGGCAACTCCTACAGGGAAACCATAGATCCTGTGCAGGAGCTGCCGGAGGCTGCGATCTTTTCGCTGTCACCACAACGTCATGAAAATGTGCGATTTTGCCGGCCCATGAAAATCATCACCTCCGGCGCGTCCTATCTGGACATCGACGCCTACGCCTGCTGCATCGCCTACGCAGAATTGCTCAACCTGCAAGGCATTCCCGCCCGCGCCGCCAGTAACGCACAACCCAACGCCAGCGTTTCGCACACTGTGCTCGGCTGGGCTGCTGCTTTTGACGATTACCCGCCGACGCTGGACGATGAGTTTGTCCTGGTCGATGTCTCGGACTATCACCATTTCGACCCGATGGTGGTGCTCGAGCGGGTGGTAGAAATCATCGATCACCATCCAGGGTACGAAACCTATTGGCAGCAGAAGCTTGGGTCTGCCGCCGATATCCGTGCGATCGGCGCTGCGGCAACCCAGGTTTTTCAGCGCTGGCAGACGGCCGGTGTGCTGCCGCAGATCAGCGTACAAAGTGCCGCTTTGCTGGCCACCGCGATTCTCGACAACACGCTGAACTTCAGCGGGCAGATGACCACCCCAGCGGACATTGAGGCTTACGTCGACCTCGCTTCACGCTCAAAACTGACGTCAGACTGGCCCCGACAATATTTTCTCGAATGCCAGACTCGCATCGAATCGGACCTGGCCGCTGCCTTGGCAGCCGACTCGAAGCGCATGAAACCCGAGAGCAACCTGCCTGGCTTCTTCGCACAAATGACGGTGTGGGATGCAGATGCCTTGCTGCAAAAACACCGGCCGATGATCAAGCGCTGGATGGCAGAGCAGGGCGATGACTGGCTGCTGAATGTAATCAGTATCCGCGACGGCAAAAGCTGCTTTCTGGCGCCAGCCGAGGTCAGCCAGCAAAAGCTCAATCGCTTATTGCCACTCGACTGGCAGGCCGGATTGGCCGTGCGGTCGCCGTCAATGCTGCGCAAGGAATTGTTGAAATTGGGGCTGGACGCTGGCAGTCACTGCGCACCAAATACCATCGTCCAGTAAACCCCTTCATCACTGCGCGCCTCACTGGCAAACCCGGCACCAACCTGGGTAAACATCGGGTTCATCAGGTTGGCGCAATGCCCGGGACTGGCCAGCCATCCGGCCATGGCCTTGCCCGGTGAACTCTGTCCAGCCGCAATGTTTTCGCCAATTTGCCGACCACGATAACCCGCCGCACGGGCACGATCGGCGGGCAGGTCGCCATCCGGGTCGCGGTGGGCAAAATAGTTGCCGTAAGCCATGGCTTTGCTGTGTCCCTGTGCGGCGGCGCCCAGCGCGGCGTTCCAGCTCAATGGCCGGGCGGCGGCGAAGCGCTGGCGTCCGCACATCCGTGGCCGGGCGCGCGCGGCGTTGACCTCAGCGAGCAGCGCCTTGCCGACGCTGCGGTTATCGCCAACGCGGCTGTCGAGCACCGGTTGCGCCAACACCACTTGCCATTCATTGCGCGAACGACTGATGCCGATATCGGCGTAGCTCGCATCCAACAGCGCGGCGCAGTGCTCGTCTTGCAGCATGTCGAAGGCCTCTTCGGCGTCCTCGGCGCCGACCACGCGAATACTGCGCACAGCGATGGCGGAATAGCCTGACGACTTCAACGCTTCACGCATGCCGCCGGCGTAGCGATAACCAATCGGCAAGGCTAGGTTCGACTTCAGCGCCAACGGTGCCAGCCGTTGCGCCGGGCGTCGATCACAGCGTTGTGGATGGGCGCGATAGTCGTTGATGGCGGCCACCAGTTGTCGCTCCGCACCGGCATGGGCGGTTGCAGCGAACAGCGGCGAAAGGATCAGCAGGCACAGCGAAACCAAGCGAGACGAGCGAACGGCGTGGCGCATGAGACGGGCAGCTCTGAAGAGGGACAGCGCAAAAGTTGAGTGAACCGCAGAAAGCGGCGCGGATAGGACTGGGCTTTTTGGACTTGGTTCAAGGGGCGGGGAGAGGTTTTGTTGTGGGGCGACGAGGCGCTGGTTGTTTCAGGAAGATCAAGCGTGGTTGGACTGGCCTCATCGCTGGCAAGCCAGCTCCCACAGGGTGCGGCGTCGTACACAAAATTGTGCTCGCCACAAAAACTGTGGGAGCTGGCTTGCCAGCGATGGCGCCCGCCCAGCCAACACATCAGCGATTCAACACATCCGCCATCCACTGCAAATACTGCGCACGGTCGGAGATCGAGTTATGCCCCGAGTCCGGCACCACCCTGAGCACCGCCGCGCCTTGCGGGAAACTCTCCAGCAAACGCTGGGTGCTGGCGCGCGGAATCACCTCGTCGTCACTGGCTGCAAGCAACAGCGTCGGCACGCGAATATGCGCGGCGTACTTGCCTGACTCGAAACGATCCTTGAGCAACCACTTCACCGGCACCCAGGGGTATTGCCGCGCCGCGATTTCTTCGAGGCTGTTGTAAGGCGTCACCAGAATCAACTGTTGTACTGGGCGCTGACTGGCCAGACGCACTGCCACTCCTGAACCGAGGCTGCGCCCGACCACGGCAACCTGCGGGTGACTGGCGTAGACCTGATCGAACAGTGCCAGCGCATCCTCGGCAATCGCCGTCTCGGACGGTGAGCCGCCGCTGCCACCGAAACCGCGATAGTTGAGCAGATACACCGCGTATTCGGGAAACGCATCGGCAAACTCCGGCAGATTGCGCGACACATCCTCGGCATTGCCGCCGAAATAGATCAGCGCCCGTGGCCCGACACGTTCGCGGGTGAGCACCGAAACCTGCGCGTCCGGCATCGACAAGGTCAGTTGTGAGTCGGTGTTTGTGAAGGCATTGGGCTGCGGAAAATAGATCAGCGAGCGCTGAAAAAAGAACAGCGCCGCGCACAGCACCAGGTACACGGCAACGATCAATGCGACGAGTGACATCAGGGTTCGGGACATTCGGCTACTTTTAACGGTGTGTGAAGGATCGCTGTCGCAGTGTAGTTCAGCGCCGCCAACGGACGAGCCACACACACACACACACACAACATGCAACAGATCCACGCAGCAGGGGAACCAGCATGAGCCACACTGAGGGTTACTCCCGTCGCCGATTGCTCACGCTGGCTGCCGGGGTTTCGGCGGTCTTCACCTTTGATCGGGCGTTGGCCACAACCACTACGTCCGCGACTTCCGGAGGCCATGCCATGCAGACCCGCGCCATCCCATCCAGCGCCGAGTCGCTGCCCATCATCGGCCTGGGTACTTATCGCGGTTTCGACGTCGCCCCCGGTGATCCAGCCTATCGACAATTGCCGGCGGTGCTGGATGAGCTGTTCAGCAAGGGCGGCACGCTGATCGACAGTTCACCGATGTATGGCCGGGCAGAGGAAACCACCGGTGAGCTGCTGTCGATCCACGAACCGCGTTCGCCGGCGTTTCTGGCGACCAAAGTGTGGACGCGCGGACGTAAGGAGGGCATCGCGCAGATGGAGCAGTCGTTCAGCCTGCTGCGCACCGAACGCATCGACCTGATGCAGATTCACAACCTGCTCGACTGGCAAACCCACCTGCCAACCCTGCGTGAATGGAAAGCGCAGGGGCGCATCCGCTACATCGGCATCACCCATTACACGCCCTCGGCCTACGAGGAAGTCGAAGCAGTGCTGAAGGCCGAACCACTGGATTTTCTGCAAATCAATTACGCCCTCGATGACCGTGGCGTGGAGAAACGCATCCTGCCGCTGTGCCGTGAGCGCGGTGTTGCGGTGATTTGCAACCGGCCGCTTGGTGGTGGTGATCTGCTCGCGCGGCTCAAGGGTAAGCCGCTGCCAGGCTGGGTTTCCGATGTGCAGGTCAACAGCTGGCCGCAACTGGCGTTGAAGTTTCTGCTCTCGCATTCGGCGGTGACTTGCGTGATCCCGGGCACGGGCAATCCACGTTACATGGCCGATAACGCCAGGGCCGGGTTCGGGCCGATGCTCACCGATGCGCAGCGCCATCAGTTGATTGCGCTGCTCGGTTAATCGCCCGGAATATGCAGATTGTCGATGTGCTTGAAGCGCTCGACCAGAAAGTCGATCAGGCTGCGCACCCGCGCTGACAGGTGCAATTGCTGCGGGTAGACCGCATACACGTCGGCGCGTGTCGGCGTCTCGTCCTCCAGCACCAGCCGCAAGCGGCCGCTGCGCACATAGCGAGCGATGTCCCACTCGGCGCGCAGCAGAATGCCGAACCCTTCCAGCGCCCAGTTCAACGCCACCTCGCCGTCGTTGCAGCCCAGTGCCCCGCGCACCTTGACGTTCTGCGTACGCCCACCGTTGGTGAAACTCCACACCCCGTACGGCGTTTCGTTCTGGCGCAAAAAGATGCAGTTGTGCTGCTGCAGATCGGCAAGTTTTTGCGGCGTGCCATGTTTTTCCAGGTACAGCGGCGAGGCGCAGAGCAAGCGGCGGTTGGAGGCGATCTTGCGCGCATGAAACGCCGCATCGGGCAGGGTGCCGAAACGGATGCCCAGATCAAAGCCGTGGGTGGCCAGATCCAGTGGGTGGTCGCTGATTTCCAGCTGGATTTCCACCTCCGGGTATTGCGCGAAAAATGCCGCCAGCGCCGGACCGATGTAGCGGCGACCGAAACCCAGCGATGCATTTACCCGAATCAGTCCCTTGGGCGTCGCACGGCTGGCGCCGATCAATTGCTCGACCTCGTCGATCTGCGTGAGGATCCGTGCGGCGTGGGAGAAGTACAACTCGCCCTCGGCAGTCAGGCTCATCGAGCGTGTGGTGCGATTGACCAGACGCACGCCCAGCCGCGCCTCCAGTGCGGTCAGGCGTTTGCTCACCGCTGGCGGCGTCACGCCCAGTTCGCGGGCGGTGGCGGCGAGGCTGCCCTTGTTGGCCAGCAAGTGGAAAAACGACAAATCGAGGGTCTGACTCATTCGTAACTCAAAGTTATGGATGTAGTGATTTTCGGTAACTCATAGCTTTCAGGTCACTACATATACTCCGATCACACCCCGCCGGACAGCCTTGTGCGGCAGGCAAAACAAAAACGTGAAAGAGTGGAGTGGACCATGAACGCATACAACATTGCAGCGGTACCCGGCGACGGTATTGGCGTGGAAGTAATCGCCGCTGGCGTCGAAGTACTGCAGGCCCTGTCGAAAAAATCCGGCTTTGAACTGAAGTTCAAACACTTTGACTGGAACTCCGACAACTACCTGAAAAACGGCCACTACATTCCTGACGGTGGCCTCGAGGAATTGAAAACCTTCGACGCGATCTTCTTCGGTGCAGTCGGTGCACTCAACGTGCCGGATCATATTTCCCTGTGGGGCTTGCGCCTGCCGATCTGCCAAGGCTTCGACCAGTACGCCAACGTGCGGCCGGCGCGAGTGTTGCCGGGGGTGAAAAGTCCGTTGCACAACGGCGAGCAGATCGACTGGGTGGTGGTGCGGGAAAACTCCGAGGGTGAATATTCGGGCAACGGCGGCCGCGTACACCGGGGCCTGCCGGAAGAGGTCGCCACCGAAGTCTCGGTGTTCACCCGCGCTGGCGTCGAACGCATCCATCGCTTCGCCTTCCAGTTGGCGCAGAGCCGTCCGCGCAAACATCTGACCATGGTCACCAAGTCCAATGCCCAGCGCCACGGCATGGTGTTGTGGGACGAGATTTTCTACGAAGTCGCCAAGGACTTTCCCGACGTCAAGATCGACAAGGAACTGGTCGACGCGGTGACCACGCGCATGGTGCTCAAACCGTCGACGCTGGACGTGATCGTCGCGACCAACCTGCACGCGGACATCCTTTCCGACCTGGCCGCTGCGCTGTCCGGCAGTCTCGGCATTGCGCCGACCGCCAACCTCAACCCGTCGCGCAACTTCCCGTCGATGTTCGAACCGATCCACGGTTCAGCCTTCGACATCACTGGCAAAGGCGTAGCCAACCCGATTGCGACCTTCTGGACCGCCGCAATGATGCTTGAGCACCTCGGCGAAAACGCGGCCGCCAAGCAGTTGATGTCGGCCATCGAAGCGGTCACCGAGAGCGGTCTGCACACGCCGGATCTGGGCGGCACTGCTACTACGCGGCAGGTCACCGACGCGGTGATCGCGCTGATCAATCGCTGATTCCTACCGATTCAAGCTGCGGCATAACGCCAAGGGGTTCTGCGGCCCCTTGGCCCTTCCTGACAACAATAAAAAATCAGGGCCCTGTCATGAAAAGAATATTCGGCAAGCTGTACGTGCAAGTCCTCGTCGCCGTGATCCTCGGCGCACTTATCGGCGTGCTGGTGCCCGAGACCGGCACCGCGCTCAAACCCTTGGGCGACGCGTTTATCAAACTGATCAAAATGCTATTGGCGCCAGTGATTTTCCTGACGGTGGTCACCGGCATTGCGCGCATGGAAAACATGAAGGAGTTGGGCCGCGTCGGTTTTCGCGCCTTGATCTACTTCGAAGTGGTCTCGACCCTGGCGCTGGTCATCGGCCTGATCGTGGTGGACGTGTTCAAGCCCGGTGCCGGCATGAACGTCGATGTTGCCAGTCTCGACACCAGCAGCCTGGCGACGTACACCACGGCGGCCAAACACGCCTCGTTCATGGATTTCGTCATGGGCATCATTCCCGACACGATTGTCGATGCGTTCGCCAAGGGCAACGTCCTGCAGATCCTGCTGTTCTCGATCCTCCTGGGTATTGCGCTGGCCCATGTCGGACCGCGTGGCAAAGTGTTTGTCGATACTTTGGAGAGCCTGATGCAAGGCATGTTCCGCATCGTCAACATGGTCATGCGCCTGGCCCCCATCGGTGCCTTCGGTGCTATCGCATTCACCATTGGCAAGTACGGTTTCGGCTCGCTGTTCTCGCTCGGCAAACTGATGGCGTGCGTCTATCTGACCTGCGCGGTGTTCGTGGTTTTCGTGCTTGGGCCGATCTGCCGTTACAGCGGTTTCAGCCTGTGGAAGTTCCTCAAGTTCATCAAGGAAGAGTTGTTCACCGTGCTCGGCACCAGCTCATCCGAATCGGTGCTGCCGCAAATGATTTCGAAGATGGAAAAGGCCGGCGTGTCGAAACCGGTGGCCGGGATGATCATTCCCTCGGGCCTGACCTTCAACCCGGATGGTCAGGCGATCTACTACACCATCGCCGCGATCTTCATTGCCCAGGCGACCAACACGCCGTTGACCCTGGCCGATCAACTGATTGTGTTGGCGGTGTTGATGTTCACCTCGAAAGGCTCGGCGGGGGTGACCGGTTCGGGGTTCATCATTCTCGCGGCAACCCTGGCCTCACTCGGTACGATTCCGGTGGCGGGCATGGTGCTGCTGTTGGGGGTCGATCGATTCATGTCGGAAGCCCGGGCGATCACTAACACCATCGGCAACGGCGTCGGCACCATGGCCATCGCCAAATGGGTCGGGGCACTGGATACCGAGAAAATGCACAGGGCGTTGAATGGCGAAGCTGAAGAGCCTGCCGTCCAATCCGCGCAGGCTGAGAAACCCGTCAGTCACACCGCGCCCCTGGTCCCGAGCCTCAAGCGCGCCGCCCAGCAATAGCGGTGATGCCTTGAGGGAGCAAACTTGCTCCCGCAAGGCTTTAGATTGTCGCAACCGTTATGCCGAATTCAGCGGCCTGCTATTTCCAAAGCCTCTGAAAAACTGTCAGGTCTGACAGTGGGAACAATTGTCGCGGTGATCAATCATGGCGGTCTACGTTTTCGACAAGGAAGCACCGCCATGAACAAGGCCGGCCAAGCGTTGATCGGCAGTGTTGCTGCCTGTCTGCTAGCGCTGTCCGGCAATGCTCGTGCGGAAACGGCGGAGTACATCTGTCAGGGGGGAGAGCGCGGACAAGAGGCGAGCCTGATGGCAAGTTCTGCGACAGAAGCGGCTGAGCTGGCCAGAATTCACTGGCGAACCGCCGGTTGTTACAAAAGAGCTGGGCTCAACCGCGATAGCGCAACGCCTCCAGCAACAGGGCAAACGCCGGCGCAGCCTGACGTCGGCTCGGGTAATACAGGTGATACCCGGCAAACGTCGGGCACCAATCCTCAAGCACCTGCAGCAAACGGCCGTCGGCCAGATACGGCGCGACGACGTTCTCCGGGATATAGCTCAATCCGAAACCGTCCAGCGCAGCGTCGAGCAACGGGTAAACGCCGTTCAGGGTGATCTGGCCGGACACCCGCACTTTCAGGCTTTCGCCAGCCTTTTCGAACTCCCAGCTGTACAACCCGCCGTTGGTGGGCAGGCGCAGGTTGTTGCAGGCGTGGTCGGTCAGATCGCGTGGCGTTTGCGGTGGGGTGCGTTTGGCGAAATAGGCGGGTGAGCCCACCACCGCCATGCGCATGTCGGGGCCGATACGGGTGGCAATCATGCCTTGCGCGACGTCTTCGCCCAGGCGTACACCGGCGTCGAAACCCTGGCCGGCGATGTCGACGAAACCATAATCGCAGCAGACCTCGATGGATATGTCCGGGTACTGCGGCAGAAAATCCTTGAGCACCGGGCGCAGCAACCAGTTCAGCGAGTGATCGGTGGCGCTGATGCGGATCTTGCCCGCCGGGGTGTCGCGCAGGTTGCTCAGCGCCGCCAGTTCCAGTTCGATTTCTTCGAAGCGCGGGCCGATGGTTTGCAGCAGGTGTTCGCCGGCTTCGGTGGGCGAGACGCTGCGAGTCGTGCGGGTCAGCAGGCGCAAGCCCAAACGCGCTTCAAGCGCGCGAATCGTGTGACTGAGCGCCGATTGCGAAACGCCGAGTTTGGCCGCCGCTTTGGTGAAACTGCGCTCGCGGGCCACGGCGAGGAAGGCGAGGAGGTCGGTGGCGTTTTCCCGAAGCATTGATGAGTGTCCTGCATAAGTTTTTTTGAATTCTAGTCGATTATCGGAAGAGTTCGGCTGGGTAAAGTAGTGGCATTGATTATCTGGAGGAATTGCCATGAACCCGATTGCCGCTTCTGCGTTGACCCTTTCCCTGTTGGCGGGTGAGGTGCAGGCCAATGACAATCCGCGCGTGACCGTGACACCCAATGGCTCACAAGCTTCGGCCAGAGGCCCGGCCGATTGGTTCACTGGCACTGTGCGTGTCGATGCGCCGTTCAAAGGCTCCGACGCGGCACGGGTCAGTGGCGCAACGGTGACGTTTGAGCCGGGCGCGCGCACCGCGTGGCATACGCATCCGTTGGGACAGACCTTGATCGTCACGGCGGGGTTTGGGTTTGTACAGGAATGGGGGCAGCCGGTGCGTGAGATTCGTCCTGGCGATACCGTGTGGATTGCGCCGGGGGCCAAGCATTGGCACGGCGCGGCGCCGACCACGGCGATGAGTCATATCGCTATCGCTGAAGTACTGGATGGCAAAGTAGTGGATTGGATGGAGCAGGTGAGTGATGAGCAGTATTCGCGTTCCGAGTGAAGCGCTTCCCTCACCCCAGCCCTCTCC
>NZ_AKJR01000096.1:0-37399 GCF_000282235.1 Pseudomonas sp. GM24
TAAGGGCGGAACCCTAATCAGCCGTTACCGCAGCAACGGATATGCCCCCAAAACCAACCAAGAAAATGATTACCCCAACACCCCCGCCAACGCCCGGCTCAGGCGTTCATGCACCCGCAAAACATCAGGCATCACCGAAGCCATCCGCAGCAAATCATGCGTCAGCCCCGGACAGTGCTCAACCTCGACACTCACCCCCTGCCCACGCAGTTTGTCAGCATAAGCCTGCCCCTCATCAAACAATGGATCGAAGCCCGCCAACAACACAATCGCCGGCGCCACACCGCGCAGATCCTCCGCCAACAACGGCGAAAAGCGCCAATCCAGATAGTCTTGCGGACTGCGAGCGTAATGCTGATAAAACCAGTCAAGCGTATCGTTCTCCAACAGATAACCCTCACTGAACAACAACCGCGAATCGTGCACGCGCGATGCATCGGTCACCGGATAGCACAACAACTGTGCCTTGGGTGCGATGGCCACAGTGTGCGGTTGCACCACCGCCTGCAGCGCCAGCACCGTGGCCAACGTGGCACCGGCGCTGTCGCCACCAAACGCCACGCGCGAGGCATCAAGGCCAAGACTTACGGCGTTTTCCGCCAACCATGACAAAGCGTCTTCGCCATCCTCCAGTGCCGTTGGAAAACGATGCTCCGGGGCCAGTCGATAGCCGACCGACAACACCGCACACGGCGTGCGCTGGCAAAACTCGCGGCACACACCGTCGTGCGAATCGAGGCTGCCGACAACAAAACCACCACCATGGAAATACACCAGCACCGGCATCGGCGAGGCCCCAGCATTGGGGTGATACAGACGCAGTGCCAACGGCGCACCATCACGTGCCGACGTGTCGATTTCGCTGACCATCAGGTCTTGCGGCGCCGGCCAGCGCAATTGCGCAGTGGTCTGCTCGAAAGTCGCGCGGGCTTCGCTCGGGGTCATTTGGTGCATGGCCGGCAGGCCGGCGTCCTGGCTGTCTTGGGCCAGGTCGAGAAAGGCTTCCAGATCAGGGTGTAACGACATCGCTAAAATCCTTGTATCGGCAAAAAAAGGGGCGCACCTCGGCAGCGCCCCCGGAGATGACTGAGCGCGTGGCGATCAGCCCACGCGTGCCATGCAATGCTCGACCAACGCCTCCAGCTCACGCTGGAAATCGTCCATCAAGGCATCCATCGTGCCGGCGCGATAACGCTGGCTGCTGTAGATGCAACGCAAGGCCAACCGACCGTCATAGACCTGGCCGACAATTTCCAGCCAGTTGCCCAGATTGGCTTTCAGGCTGTAGTTGTCGCCGGTTTCTTCCAGCGCTGGCACCAGCAGTGCCTGCTCGTCGAAACTCTGATCAAACTGCCCCAGGTAGTTGAACGTGACCCGTGCTTGCGGCAGTTCGGCCAGTTGCCGCGCCACCTCAGCCCCAGCCAGATGACGCAATACGCCATAGCCGATGCCCTTCTGCGGTACCGCTGCCAACTGTGCCTGCACATTGACGATCGACTGGCCGATGTCGTCGCTGTCGGGGCGCAAACGCACCGGGAACATGCTGGTGAACCAGCCCAGGCTGCGGCTCAGGTCGATGGACTCGAACAGGTCTTCACGACCATGGCCTTCGAGCAGAATCAGCGCCGACGGTTGTTGACTCCAGCGGCACAGGGCACGACTGAGCGCCGACAACAGCAGGTCGTTGATCTGCGTGCCGTATACCGCCGGAGCCTGTTTGAGCAGTTGTTCAGTGTGCTCGCGAGACAGTTTCAGTCGCGCCTGTGCCTGCTGACGCACGAGGTTTTTGCCACGCAGGTTGTCGCAAGGCAGGTCGACACCCGGCTGATCCAGTTGCTCCCGCCAGTACGCCAGTTCCTGCTCGGCAATCACCGGCGCCTGCGCCTGCAAGGCCTCGGCGAACGATCGGTAACTGCTGGTGCGAATCGGCAGTTTCGGTTCGAGCCCCTGCACGCAGGCCTCGTATGCCACTTTCAAATCGTCGAGCAGAATTCGCCACGACACGGTGTCGACCACCAAGTGGTGAATCACCACCAGCAGGCGCGCCTGGCCATCCGGCAAGGCAACATGCATCACCCGCCAGACCGGCCCGTCGTCGAGTTTCAGGCTGCGCTGGGCGAGGTTGGCCAAGGCTTCGACCTGTTCGCTGTTGTCCGCCTCGCGGCGCCAGAGCAACGCTTCGCCCTGTTCACTGAGGTCACAGTAACGCTGCAACCAGCGCCCGCCTTCGTGGGAGAACCGCAGGCGCAGCGAGTCGTGATGTTGCTCGATCCAGCCCAGTGCCTGCTCCAGTGCATCGAGGTCCAGCGGCTGGCGCGCACTCAACAGCAATGACTGGTTGTAGTGATGCGCCTCGGCCATGCCTTCGGCAAAGAACCACTCCTGAATCGGCAGAAGATTGAACAAACCCTCGGCGGCGACGTGCGTGACGTCCGCCTGCGGTTTTGGCGTGCCCTCCTTCGCCGCTTCCTGCTCGACGATGCCGGCGATGGTTTGATAACGCATCAGGTCGCGCAGCTTGAGATCCATCTGCAACGTCGGATGGTTTCTGACGCGGGAGATCACCTGCAAACTCAGAATCGAGTCGCCGCCCAGTTCAAAGAAATTATCGCTGATGCCCACTTGTTCGACTTGCAGCACCTGCGCCCAGATGTCCGCGAGCAGGCTTTCCTGCTCATTGCGCGGGGCGGCGTATTCTTCGGTTTTGAATTCCGGTTCCGGCAGCGCCTTGCGATCCAGCTTGCCGTTAGGCGTTACCGGGAAAGCGTTCAGGCAAACGATCTGCGCCGGCACCATGTATTCCGGCAACGAGGTGCGCAGACCCGCCTTGAGTTCATCGCCAATGTCTTCGCCGGTCGCAGTGACCACATAACCGATCAGTTGCTTGCCGGAAGCATTGTCGCGGGCGATCACCAGTGCGTCGGTGACCGACGGCAACTGGCGCAGACTGGCCTCGACTTCGCCCAGTTCGATGCGGAAGCCGCGGACCTTGACCTGATGGTCGATACGGCCGACGTAATCGACCACACCGTCGGCACGCAAACGCACCAGGTCGCCGCTGCGATACAGGCGTTCACCCGCCGCGAACGGGTTGGGCACGAAGCGCTCGCAAGTCAGCTCCGGACGGCCGTGATAACCCCGGGCGACGCCATAGCCGCCGATGTACAACTCGCCGGCAAAGCCTGGCGGCAGCGGGTTCATATCCTCGTCCAGCACGTACAGCGAGCGTGCGCCCACCGCACGGCCGATCGGCGCATACGCGGCTTCGCAATGCTGGCTGACCGGGACTTTCCAGAGCATCGGCGTGACCACGGTTTCGGTCGGCCCGTAGCCGTTGGTGAAGTACTGCGGACGCAGCGCAGCCTTGACCTGCTCGAAGGTCTGATCCGGCACCGCATCACCGCCGAAGCAGTAGATGCGCACTGGTGGCGGCGCGATACCGCTGGCCGCGGCGTACTCGGCCAGCTGCTTGAGATAGGCCGGCGGGAAGCAGGCAATGGTGATGCCGTAATCATGCAGCGCCTGATAGGTCTGCTCCGGTGTCCACAGGCAACCGTCGCGAATCACCAGACGACCGCCGCTGTACAAGGTGCTCAACCAGCGCTCATGGGCACCGTCGAAGGCGAACGACATGAAGTGCAGTTCGCAACTGCTGGCGTCCATTTCGTACAACTCGGCGATGGCCTGACAGTGCATGCTCAGCGGGCCTTGCGTCACCGCGACGCCTTTCGGTCGACCGGTGGAACCCGAGGTGTAAACCAGATACGCCAGGCCCTGTTCCTGCACCCGGCAATCGGGGGCGTGGTCGGCATAACGGCTTTCATCGAGGTGATCGATTTCCAGGCGCAGCAGACCTTGCGGCGCCGGCAAGGTCGCTCGCAGGCTGCTCTGGGTCAACAACAGGGCCATGCCCGAATCTTCGATCATGTACGCCAGACGCTCCGGCGGATACTCGATGTCCAGCGGCACATACGCCGCACCGCTCTTGAGCACGGCGAGGAAGCTCACGACCATTTCCAGCGAGCGCGGCAAGGCCACGCCGATCACCACTTCCGGACCGGCGCCGTGTTCGATCAGGCAGTGCGCCAGTCGGTTGGCGCGTTGCTCGAGTTCGGCGTAGGTCAGGTTCATCCCGGCACATTGCAGAGCAATAGCCTGCGGCTGTTGTTGCGCGTGACGGCTGATCAATTCCGGCAACAGCGCCGCTTGATGGGTATGCGCCGGTTCAGCACTCCAGACCTGCGCCGCTTGCCATTGCTCACCGCTCAAGCGCTGCAAATTACCGAGGCGCTCGTACGGCGCCGCCAGCATCGCGGCGAGGGTATTTTCCATGGTCTGGCGAATACCGACGACGGCCTCGGCGCTGAAGTGGCTGCGCAAATACAGGTATTCGATCGATAACTCGTCACCGAGCATCACCGCGAGGTCCATCGGCACGTTGGTCACACCGTGGCCGATGGATTTGCCGAAGGTCAGGTCAGTGTCGTTTTCTTCCTGTAGGCGGTCGTCGATCGGGAAGTTTTCGAACACCACAATGCTATCGAACAACGCCTGACCACCGAGGCTGGACCAGCGCTGTACATCGGCCAGCGGCGCCTGGGAGTAATCGCGAATGTCGAGGTTGTAGGCCTGCACTTCGCCCAGCCAGTCAGCCAGACGCTGATCGGCTTGCGGCGTCTGAATGATCGGCAAGGTATTGATGAACAGACCGAGCATGTTGCCGACATTCGCCAGACTTTCCGGACGCCCCGACACCGTGGCGCCAAAGGTCACCGTCTGCTGCCCGGTGTAGCGTTGCAACAGCAGCAACCATGCGCCCTGAATCAGCGTGTTGGGGGTGATGCGCAGGTCGCGGCAGAACTGCAACAGCCGCGCGGTCTGCGCTGTGTCCCAGTTCGAATAGATCGCATCGTGACCGGCAACATCGGCGCTGTGGCGCGGGTGCATCGCCTGGCTCAGTGCCGTCGGCTCGCTGACCACCGCCAGGCGCGCCTTCCAGAACAACTCCTGGGCGTCCTGATCCTGTGCCTGCAGCCAGGCGATGAAGTCGCGGTAACGACCGTTCTCGCCGATGATTTCGCCCTTGGCGTAATACTGCAGGACCTCACCGAACAGCCGCGAACTGCTCCAGCCGTCCATGAGAATGTGGTGGCTGGTCCAGATCATCTGGTACTGATCGTCGCTCAGGCGCAGCAGGGTCACCCGCAACAAACGCGCATCGGCCAGATTGAAACCGAGCGCGCGGTCATCGCTGGCAAACGCGGCAATCCGCTCCTCACTGGTCTCCTGACCACGCCAATCGAGCACCTGCATTTGCAACGGCGCATGGCGATGCACCACCTGCAACGGTTTGGCCAGGCCATCCTGCCAATGGAAACTGGTGCGCAGAATCGCCTGACGGGCGATGACGAATTCCCACGCCTGGCGGAAGCGTTCCACATCCAGGCCCTTGATCGGCAGGCTGACCTGCTGCACGTACAGGCTGCTGCCGTTATCCGACAGGGTGTGGAAGAGCATGCCTTCCTGCATCGGCGACAGCGGGTAGACATCCTCGATCATGTCCGCCGGCACTGGCAACGCATCGAGCTGCGCCTGATCCAGTTCGGCCAACGGATAATCCGCAGGCGCCTCGCCAGTCGAGTGCTCGAGTGAGACCACTGCAGCCAGCTTCTGCACGGTCTGCTGCTGGAACAGGTCTTTGGGGGTGAAGCCAATCCCCTGCTGACGCGCGCGGCTGACCAGTTGAATCGAGATGATCGAGTCGCCGCCCAGCGCAAAGTAGTTATCGGTCACGCCGACCCGCTCGATCTTCAGGATGTCCTGCCAGACCTCGGCCAGTTGCTGCTCCAGCGGCGTCGACGGCGCGACGTATTCACGCTGCGACTGGCTGACGTCCGGTGTCGGCAAGGCCTTGCGGTCGAGTTTACCGTTGGGGGTCAGCGGCAACTGTTCGAGGAACAGCCACTGCGCCGGCACCATGTAGTCCGGCAGATGCGCCTTCAGCGCGGTCTGCAATGCTTCACTCAAGCCGTCGAGTTGTTCGAGGCTGAGGCTGCTGTCACTTGGCACCACATACGCGACCAGTTGCTGGCCACTGTGGCCATCCACCGCCAACACCACACCTTCGCGCACATTGTCCTGAGCGAGCAGACGCGCTTCGATTTCACCCAGCTCGATACGGAAACCGCGCACCTTGACCTGATGATCGATACGCCCGACGTATTCGATTCGGCCGTCCTCCGTGAAGCGAGTCAGGTCGCCGGTGCGGTACATGCGCTCGCCACTGCTCGAGAATGGATTGGGCACGAAACGTTCGGCGGTCAGGCCCGGGCGGAACAGGTAGCCACGGGTGATGCCATCGCCGGCCAGATACAACTCGGCCGCCACGCCAATCGGTGCTTGCTGCAATTGCTCATCGAGCAGGTACGCCGTGGTGTTGACCAGCGGCCGGCCGATGTTCGCCTGACCACCAAGTTCGCGGCGGGTGCAGGTCGAATAGGTGGTGTCTTCCGACGGCCCGTACAGGTCGTAGACATGCGCCACCGCCGTCTCGCGGCAGAGCGTGTCGACCAGGCTCTGCTTCAACGGCTCACCGGCGAGGTTGATGATGCGCACGCCCGGCGGAATTTGCCCGGTGCGTTGCAGCGCGGCAATCGCCGACGGCACGGTGTTGATCAGGCGCACCTGATCGCGCTCCGGCAAGTCCGGCAGCTCCAGGGCATTGCGCGCCATGACGATCGAGCCGCCGCGTGCGAGGGTGACGAAAATCTCCCACACCGACAGGTCGAAGCACACCGACGTCGACGCCAGCACACCGTGCAGATCGTCTTCGCTGTAGACCTCGGCAGACCAGTGAATCAGCGCCTGTACGTTGCGGTGGGCGATGGCAACACCTTTCGGTTTGCCGGTGGAACCCGAGGTATAGATCACGTAGGCCAGATTGGCCGAATCAGCGCGCGCCGGAAGATTATCCGCAGGCTGCTCGGCAAACGCCGCACCACCCGCCTCGACCAGCACCACCTGCGCATCGGTCTGCGGCAGTTGCGCCAGCAGCGATTGCTGCGTCAGCAAGACTTTCGCCTGACTGTCGTCGAGCATGTAGGCCACGCGATCTGCCGGGTAATCCGGGTCCAGCGGCACATAGGTGCCACCGGCCTTGAGCACCGCCATCAGGGCGATCACCAGTTCCGCCGAACGCGGCATCGCCACGCCCACGCGGATTTCCGCACCGACACCCAGCGCCAGCAGATGATGGGCCAGTTGGTTGGCGCGTTGATTGAGTTCGGCATAGCTCAGGGCGACGCCCGCATGACTCAGAGCCAGTGCCTGCGGATGCGCCGCGACGCGAAGCTCAAAACTCTGCGGGATCAGTCGTTCCGCCGGATACGCAGCCTGATTGGCGTTCCTTTGCGCCAGGGTCTGGCGTTCGGCGAGTGGCAGCAGACCGATCTCACCGAGCAGACGCTGTGGCGCCTCAATGAACTGACGCAGCACTTCTTCCAGATGCCCTGCCAGACTCAGCACGCTGCGTTCGGCAAAGTGCTCGGTGAGGTAGTTGAAGTCCAGGTTCAAGACGTCGCTGGCCCCGGCGATCAGGGTCAGACCGTAGTTGGTTTGCTCGCGGTGCTCCAGTCCGCCAAAACGCAGACCGCCCGGGTTGGCTTCCAGCGCTTCGGACACCGGATAGTTTTCAAACACCAGCAAGGTGTCGAACAGCGCTTCGCCACTCAACTGAGCCAGACGCTGGATGTCCTGCAACGGCGTCTGCTCGTAGTCGCGCAGCAACAGGTTTTTGTCCTGCACGCTGCGCACCCAGTCGCCGACGCTGAGCGTGGCCTGCGGGCTGGCGATTACTGGCAAGGTGTTGATGAACAGGCCCAATTGCTGCTCGATGCCCGGCAGATCCACCGGACGCCCGGACACCGTGGCACCAAAGGCCACAGTGGCCTGGCCGGTGTAGCGCTGCAACACCAATAGCCATGCGGCTTGTACCAGGCTGTTGAGGGTCACTTGCTGCTGACGGGAGAAACCGTTCAGGCGCTGAGTGAAGGCTTGGTCAAAATGCAGGCGATGCATCTGTTTGCCCGGCCCCGGCACGGTACGCCCGTGGCAAGCCGAGGCCAGTCGGGTCGGTTCCTCCAGTGCGGCCAGCTGTCCGCGCCAGAAATCCTGTGAGGCGGCTTTGTCCTGACCTTGCAGCCAGACCAGGAAATCACGGTAACGACCCTGCGCGCCCGGCACCGGTTGACCTGCGTAATCCTGCAACACCTCGCCGAACATCCGCGAGTTGCTCCAGCCATCCATGAGGATGTGGTGGCAGGTGAAAATCAGCCGATGGCGATCATCAGCCGTGCGCAGCAGGCACAGACGCAGCAGCGGCGGATTCTGCAGATCGAAACCGCGCTCGCGATCAGCCTGCGCCCGCGCCTCAAGCACGGCCGGCAAGTCCGCCACACCGCGCACATCGACTTCGGGCATTTCCAGGATCAACTGGCGATTGATCACTTGCAGCGGCGCATCAAGACCATCGCGGCCCCAGATAAAACCGGCGCGCAGCACTTCATGGCGATCCACCACGCGCTGCCAGGCCTGCTGGAAACGCGCCACGTCGAGGCCGTCGATATCCAGCAGCATCTGATAGACGTAGGCGCTGGCATCGGCGTCGTACAGGCTGTGGAACAGAATGCCTTGTTGCATCGGCGCCAGCGGATAGATGTCCTCGATGCGTTGGGCGGCGATCGGCAAGCTGTCCAGGTGCGCCTGGGACAACCCGGCCAACGGCACATCCGACGGCGTCAAACCACCGCTTGGATGGCTCAGGCAATGGTCGATCAACTCGCTCAGCGCCACTTCATAAGCACGGGCCAAAGCGTTGATGGTGGACTCTTCGAAGACATCGCCACTGTAAGTCCAGGTCAGGCTCAGTTGGCCCTGATAGACCCGGCCATCGATGGTCAGCCAGTTGGCCATCGGCGCGTTTTCGTCCTGGCCGGCGCCCTTGTCTTCGGTAGCCGGCACCCACAGGGCGCCTTCGTCGAAGTTGTTGTCGAACTGGCCAAGGTAGTTGAACGTCACTTTCGGATGTGCGAGATCGTTCAATGCGGCTTGCGACTCGGCGCTGCCCAGATAACGCAGCAAGCCATAGCCGATGCCTTTGTGCGGGATCGCGCGCAGTTGCTCCTTGATGCCTTTGATCGAGGTTTCGAGACTCGCGTCCGGGGTCAGGCGCACCGGGAACATGCTGGTGAACCAACCCACCGTGCGGCTCAGGTCGACGTCATCGAACAGGTCTTCCCGACCATGCCCCTCAAGCTGCACCAGTGCGCTGTCGGTGTTGGTCCATTGGCACAGCACGCGGGCCAGCGCGGTCAGCAGCAGGTCGTTGACCTGGGTGCGATAAACCGCCGGCGCCTGTTGCAGCAACTGACGGGTGCGTTCGGCGTCGAGACGCGTATCGACGCTGCGTTCGAAACGGTTGCTCAACTGGCCCTGCGGATTGTCCAGCGGCAGTTCGACCGACACATCGCGCAGCTGCCCGCGCCAGTAATCCAGTTCGCTTTCCAGCTCGGCACTGCGGGCATGCTCCTGCAGACGCTTGCCCCAATCCTTGAACGCGCTGGTCTTGGCCGGCAGACGCACAGCCTGACCGCTGCTCAGCTGTTGATAGGTCGTTTGCAAATCCTCCAGCAGGATCCGCCACGACACGCCATCGACCACCAGGTGATGAATCACCAGCAACAGACGCTGGCTGGCGTCCGGCAAGTCAACCAATGCTGCGCGAATCAACGGGCCATCGAGCAAATCCAGACTGCGCTGCAACTCCTGGCAAAGCGCGGGCAATGCGGCGCTGTCGTCCAGTGTGACCGTGCGCAGCAAGGCGTGCGCCTGATCCGCAGGCGCGTGGCTCTGCTGCCAGCCGTCGTTAGTCTGGCAGTAGCGCAGGCGCAGGGCGTCGTGGTGGCGTTGCAGGTGCAACAGCGCCTGCTCCAGTGGCGCCGCTTGCAGCGTGGTAGCCGGGGTCAACAGGATCGACTGGTTCCAGTGATGCCGCGCCGGGATGTCGCTATTGAAAAAGTAATGCTGGATCGGTGTCAGCAGCGCGTCGCCGAGCACTTCGCCCTGCTGCATCTGCACCGCGTCGCTCTGTTGCGCGACAGTCGCCAGACGTTGCACGGTCTGGTGCTGGAAGATGTCTTTGGGGGTGAAGCGAATGCCCGCATGACGGGCGCGGCTGACCACCTGAATCGAAATGATCGAGTCACCGCCCAGCTCGAAGAAGTTGTCGTTGAGCCCGACACGCTCGACCTTCAGCACGTCCTGCCAGATCTCGGCCAGACGCTGTTCCAGTGGGTTGCGCGGCGCGGCATACACTTCCTGTACCTGCGCAACTTCCGGATGCGGCAGTTGCTTGCGATCGAGCTTGCCGTTGGCCGTCAGCGGCAGACGCTCAAGGAACGCCCAACTGACCGGGACCATGTAGTCCGGCAGGGTCTCGCGCAAATGTGCCTTGATCGAATCGCGCAGTGCACCCTGCCCTTCGCCGTCCAGTTGTTCTTTCGCGACGATCCACGTCGCCAGTTGCTGGCCGCTGATACCGTCGACCGCCAGCACCACCGCTTCGCGCACCTCAGGGTGCTTGAGCAGTTGCGCTTCGATTTCGCCCAGCTCGATACGGAAACCACGAATCTTCACCTGATGGTCGATCCGCCCGATGTACTCGATCACGCCATCGCCGCGTAGCCGCGCCAGGTCGCCGGTGCGATACAGGCGCTCGCCGGCCTGCGGATTGAACGGATCGGGAACGAATCGCGTGGCGGTCATGCCGGCCTGATTCAGGTAGCCCCGGGCCAGACCGGCACCGGCGATGTACAACTCACCGATGCAGCCTTGCGGCACCAGATTCAGCGAGCTGTCGAGCAAGTACCACGACAAGTCGACAATCGGCTCGCCGATCGGGCTGCTGTGGCTTTGCTCAAGATCAGCCATCGACAACGGTCGGTACGTCACGTGCACGGTGGTTTCGGTGATGCCGTACATATTGATCAGCGTTGGCGCGCGGTCGCCGAAACGCTCGAACCACGGGCGCAGGCTCTGCACTTCCAGCGCCTCGCCACCAAACACCACGTAGCGCAATGAGTTGCTGCGCGTCGACTCGCTGGCGACCTGCATCAATGGCTTGAACGCCGATGGCGTCTGGTTCAGCACGGTGACATTTTCATCGCACAGCAGGGTGTAGAAATCTTCCGGAGAACGGCTGATGTCATGCGGCACCACCACCAGTTTGCCGCCATACAGCAGCGCGCCGAAAATCTCCCAGACCGAGAAGTCGAAGGCGTAGGAGTGGAACAGCGTCCAGCTGTCCTGCGGGCCGAAATCGAACCAGTGCTCGGTGGCACTGAACAGCCGCATGACGTTGCCGTGCGGCAGCAATGCGCCTTTCGGTTTGCCGGTGGAGCCGGAGGTGTAGATGACGTACGCCAGGCTGTCCGGCGTGGTCAGGCACAGCGGATTGGTTTCAATGCGGTGTTCTGGCGCCTGATCCAGATCGAGGCACGCCAGCCCCGACGGCACCGGCAGTTGCGCGAGCAGATGGCCTTGGGTCAACAGCAGCTCGATGCCGCTGTCCTCGATCATGTAGCTCAAGCGATCATCCGGATAACCCGGATCCAGCGGCACATAAGCGCCACCGGCCTTGAGCACGGCAAGGATGGCGACAATCATGTCCAGCGAACGCTCGACCGCCACGCCAACACGCACATCCGGGCCGACGCCACGGGCGATCAACGCATGCGCCCACTGGTTGGCGCGACGATTGAGTTCGGCGTAGGTCAGGCGTTGCCCGTCATACGTCACGGCGACCGCGTCGGGATCACGCTCGGCCTGCGCTTCAATGGCTTGGTGAATGCACTGCTCAAGCAGTTGCTCGACCCGCTGAGGATTCCACTGCGCCAGCAATTGTTGCTGCTGACCGGCATCGAGCATCGGCAACTGGCCGATACGTTGCGTCGGCTCGGCGACGATGGCCTGCAACAACGCGTTCCAGTGTTGCGCCAGACGCTCGATGGTCACCGCGTCGAACAGATCCGTGGCGTACTTGAGCACGGCTTCGATGCCATGGGCCTGTTCGGTGGTGTTGAGGGTCAGGTCGAACTGCGCGGTCTGGCTCTGCCATTCCAGCGGCTCGATGTTCAGGCCATTCAAACGGGTTTCGACACTCGCGCGGCGCTCGGCCTGATGGTTGAACATCACCTGGAACAGCGGACTGTGACTGAGGCTGCGGCCCGGTTCCAGCGCTTCGACCAGTTGCTCGAAGGGCAAGTCCTGATGGGCCTGCGCTTGCTGCGCGGTCTGTTTGACCTGACGCAGCAGATCGACAAAGGACATCTGCCCGTCGATGTCGGCCTTGAGCACCTGAGTGTTGACGAAGAAGCCGATCAGCCGCTCGATCTCCACCCGGCCACGGTTGGCATTCGGCACGCCGACGCGGATGTCGGCCTGACCGCTATAACGGTGCAACAGGGCCTGGAACGAGGCCAGCAAGACCACGAACAGGGTGACGTTTTCTTGCCGGGCGAAGGCCTTGAGCGCGTGGCTCAGCGCCGGGTCGAGAATCAGGTTGTGGCTGGCGCCGGCGAAGCTTTGCTCGATGGAGCGCGGGCGATCCATCGGCAGTTCGAGTACCGGTTGTTCGCCGCCGAGTTTCTCTTGCCAGTAAGCCAGTTGCCGCTCCTGCTCACCGGCCTCCATCCACTGCCGTTGCCACAAGGCGTAGTCGGCGTATTGAATCGGCAAGGCCGGCAGACCGGCATCGTGACCGAGGTTGAAACCGGCGTAGAGCTGCACCAGTTCCTCGATCATCACTTGCAGCGACCAGCCATCGGAGACGATGTGGTGCAGGGTCAGCACCAGCACATGGTCATTGGGGGTGACTTGCAGCAGCGCTGCGCGCAAGAGCGGGCCGTGCTGCAGGTCGAACGTTTTCTGGCTCTGGGTCTGCACGAACGCCTGGATCGAAGCATCCGCGTCGTTGGTCAGTTCAGCGCTCAGTTGATGAGTCTCCAGTGCAAAGGGTCCTGCGGGCAGGACCACTTGCAAGGGTTGCGCGGTTTCCTGAGAGAACACCGTGCGCAAGGTTTCGTGTCGTTCGATCAGCGCCTGAACACTGCGCTCCAGCGCGCTGACATCCAGCGGGCCCTGCAAACGCAGGGCCGTCGGAATGTTGTAGGCCGCACTGTGCGGCGCCCACTGCCAGAGAAACCACTGGCGCTGCTGAGCGTAGGACAGCAGCAACGGCTCCTCAGCCGTGCGCTTGAAAACCGGGGCAATGTCAAAGAGGTTGACGCCTTTCTGCTTGAGCAGAACCGCCAGAGCCTTTCTTTGCTTAGCCGAAAGTTGTCCTACCGACTCGATTAACTCTTGCACGCGTTTTTCCCTCTCAAGAAATCAGTTTTTCCAGATCATCGAGGGATAGACGTTTGAGGGCCTCCAGGGATTTAGCCAATTCATCCTGAACGGGCGACATTTCGACGCGCAAGGCCTCGATTCGCGCACAGAACGCATTGAGGGTGTCGGTTTCGAACAGCTCTTTGAGCGGCACCTTGTCGCCCAGACGCTCCTTGATCCGGGTCACCACCAGCGTCGCCAGCAACGAGTGCCCGCCAAGCTGGAAGAAGTTGTCCGCGAGGCCCACTTGCTCAACCTCCAGCACTTCCTGCCAGATCGTCGCCACTTCCCACTGCAAATCGCTTTGCGGCGGTTGGTAATGCTGCTGCGTCGGGCCGTCGCCCAAGGCCATCAGTGCCTTGCGATCGAGCTTGCCGTTGGGGGTCAGCGGGATGGCGTCGATCAGGTGCACGTGGCCCGGCACCATGTGCGCTGGCAAGCGACTGGCCAGTGCACTGCGCAAGCGTTCCACCCACACCGTTTGATCGACCACTGCCTGCGCCACCACGTAGGCGTGCAGGTGTTTACCGGCGGCACCGTCTTGCGCGAGCACCACAGCTTCGCGGATCTCGTCCTGCTCCAGCAGCCGCGCTTCGATTTCGCTGAGTTCGATACGGAAGCCGCGAATCTTCACCTGATGGTCGGCCCGGCCGATGTACTCGATGTTGTCATCGCTGCCCTGGCGTACCAGATCGCCGGTGCGGTACAGGCGCTCGCCGTTGCTGGCGTACGGATTCGGCACAAAGCGCTCGGCGGTCAGTGCCGCGCGCAGCAGATAACCCCGGGTGACACCGGCACCGCCCAGGTACAACTCGGCAGGCACGCCACTCGGCAGTACTTGCAACTGGCTGTCGAGCAGATAGGCCACGGTGTTCGGCAACGGTCGGCCGATGCTCGCCTGGCCCTGGAGTGTGCGCAGGGTGAAGGTCGAATAGGTGGTGTCCTCCGACGGCCCGTAGAGGTCGTAGACCAACTGCACCGACGTGCTCGCGTACAGCGTGTCGACCAGGCTTTGCTTGAGCGGTTCGCCGGCCAGATTGATGGTCGCCACCGAATGCGGAATCTGCCCGGCCCGTTGCAGCGCGGCAATCGCCGACGGCACCGTGTTGATCAGCGTGACCTGTTCGCGGGCCGGCAAATCGGCCAGCGCCAGCGCATTGTCCGCCAGCACCAGGCAACCACCGCAGGCCAGGGTGACAAAGATTTCCCAGACCGACAGGTCGAAGCAGATCGACGTCGAGGCCAGCACACCGCGCAGTTGTTCTTCGTGATAGACCCCGGCCGACCATTGAATCAACGCCGACAGGTTGCCATGGGTGATGGCCACGCCTTTCGGTTTGCCGGTGGAGCCGGAGGTGTAGATGACGTACGCCAGATTCTGTGCAGTGACATTCACCAGCGGTGCCGTTGTCGGGAACGCGCTCAACGCGCCCTCTTCCACCAACAGCACCTGCGCGCTCAACGTCTCAGGCAACAGCGCCAGTGCGGCCGGCTCGGTGATCAGCACGGCGGCGCGGCTGTCGTCGAGCATGTGCAACAAGCGTTCCTGTGGATAGTCCGGATCCAGCGGCACATAGGCGCCACCCGCCTTGAGGATCGCCAACAGCGCCACGAGCATGTCCGGCGTGCGGCGCATGCACACCCCGACCCGCACCTCCGACCCGACGCCCAGTGTTTGTAGCTGGTGCGCCAGGCGATTGGCCCGGGTATCGAGGCTCTGATAATCGAGCCGTTGCTCGGCGAACAGCACCGCATGTGCTTGTGGCTGACGCTGCACCTGCGCAGCGAGATGTTCCAGCACTGTGCGCGCGTCCGTTGCCGTAACGTCGGCCTTGCCCCAAGCGATGGCCTGTTGACGCTGTGGTTCGGCGAGCAATTGCAGCGCACCCAACGGCTGAGAGGCATCGGCGAGGAACTGCGTCAGCAGGCTCTGCAGTTGCGCGCTCAAACCGCTGATTGCGGCCGCATCGAAACTGGCCCGGTCGTAACTGATCCCCAGGCTCAGTTCACGCCCGGTCACCGCCACCAGCGTCAACGGGTAGTTGGTCTGTTCCTGACGACGAATCGCCGAGAACGTCAGCCCCGTGGCCGGGCCCTGTTGCAGCGCTTCGGCCATCGGGTAGTTTTCGAACACCAGAATGCTGTCGAACAACGCACCGTTACCCGCACCGGCCCAACGCTGAATGTCGTAGAGCGGCGTGTGTTCGTGCTCGCGCAGGGCCAGATTGACGTCTTGCACCTGTTGCAGCCACTGGCCGACGACGATCTCGGCGGACGGCGCCGCGACCACCGGCAAGGTGTTGATGAACAGACCGATCTGCTGCTCGACGCCCGGCAAATCCGTCGGACGCCCGGCGACGGTGGCGCCGAATGCCACATGGTCCTGCCCGGTATAACGCTGCAACAGCACCAGCCACGCCGCTTGCACCAAGGTGTTGAGGGTGACTTTCTGCTCGCGGGCGAAGCGGTTCAAGTCCGCCGTCAAGGTTTCGCTGAATACATGCTCGTGATCGGCGTACCCGCGGGCCGCGTGCTGGCCGATGGACAAGACACCGGCCAGACGCGTCGGCTCATCAAGATCAGCGAGGGCCGTCGTCCAGAAATCACGACTGGCCTGCTGATCACGCTGACCCAGCCATTCGATGTAATCGCGATAACGCCCCTGCCCGACCGCCGGGGTCAGGCCGGCATAACGCTGCAGCACTTCGCCGAACAACTGCGAGGTGCTCCAGCCGTCCATGAGGATGTGGTGGCAGGTGTAGATCAGGTGATGCGTAGCCTCACCCGTGCGCACCAGCGTCACCCGCAACAGCGGCGCGCCGGTCAGGTCGAAACCGCTGGCCAAGTCCTCACTGGCCAGTTGCTCCAGCGCCGCACCGATGTCAGCACGACCGCGCCAGTCCTGCATGCGCCATGGCATCTGAGCACTCTGACGAACCACTTGCACCGCCGCGGCGGCATCCTGTGGCCAGACGAATGCCGTGCGCAGGATCTCGTGGGCATCAACGGTTTGCTGCCAGGCCTGCCGGAAACGCTCGGCGTCGAGTTGTTGCACATCGACGCGCAATTGATTGGTGTACGCCGGACTGTCCGGATCGTTGACGCTGTGGAACAGAATGCCCTGCTGCATCGGCGACAACGGATAGAGGTCGACGATGTCGCGGGCCGGGATCGGCAGCGCCGACAGCTGTGCCTGGGTCAGTGTTGCCAGACTGAAGTCCGACGGCGTCACAGCCGCCTCGCCACTGTCGCAGCAATGCTCGATCAAACGCTCCAGCTCGCGACGATAGGCCTCGGCCAGCGCCTCGACCGTTTCTGTGCGATACATGCCGGTGCCGAAGGTCCAGGTCAATTCCAGCTCACCGCCATAGACCTGACCATCAACGCTCAGCCAGTTACCCAACGGTGCAGCCGCGTCCTGATTGGCGCCGGTGCTTTCACCACTCGGCACGAACAGCGCGCCGGCGTCGGCGTTGAACGCGCCGTCGAACTGGCCGAGGTAGTTGAAGGTCACGCGCGGCTGCGGCAATCCCTGCAACTCGGCGAACTGGCTCAGGTAACGCAACACACCAAATCCGATGCCTTTGCCCGGCACCGCACGCAATTGCTCCTTGATCGCGCAGAGGGACGCACCCGGCGTAGCCTCGGGTGTCAGGCGCACCGGGAACAAGCTGCTGAACCAGCCCACGGTGCGGCTCAGGTCGATGTCGTCGAACAGGTCCTCACGGCCATGACCTTCGAGCTGAATCAGTACCGAAGGCTGTTCGCTCCAGTCACACAACACCCGCGCCAGGGCCGCCAGCAGCAGGTCGTTGATCTGCGTGCGATACGCCGCTGGCGCCACTTTCAGCAGTTTGTGGGTCAGTGTCTGGCTCAGGCGCGAGCTGGCGCGGCCCGCCTGTTCGCGGGTCTGGGTGTCCTGGGGGAAATCGCGTGGCAGTTGCGCGTCGCTCGCCTCCAGGGTTTGCCGCCAGTAGGCAGTCTCAGCGGCCAGCGCTGCGCTCTGCCCGTAACGATGCAGATGTTCGGCCCAACTGTGCAGCGAGCTGCTTTTGCCCGGCAAGACCAGCGGCGTGCCCGCCGCCAGCGTAGTGTAAGCGTGCTGCAGATCTTCCAGCAGAATGCGCCACGACACGCCATCCACCACCAAGTGATGAATAACCAGCAACAGGCGTTGCTCAGCGTTCGGCAGGTTCACCAGCACCGCCCGCACCAAACGCCCTTGTTGCAGATCGAGACTGCGCTGGGCGTCGTCGGCGAGTGCCGGCAAAGCGTCCACGCTGGCAAGTTCGCGTACCCACAACAGCTCCGGATCACGTTGGGTCTGCGGCATTGCCTGCCACACGTCGCCGGACGCCTGGAAATTCAGCGTCAATGCTTCGTGCTGTTCGATCAGCGCCGCCAGCGCTGTGCGCAGAGGCGCGGCGTCGAGCGGTGTGGTCGGCTGCAGCATCACCGACTGGTTCCAGTGCTGACGCTGGGCAATCGCGGTTGCGAAGAACCGTGCCTGGATCGGCAGCAATGGCAACGGTCCGCGAGCGGCCGGTACCGCAGCCGTGACGGGTTTGGCTTCGATCAGCTTGGCCACAGCGGCCAGTTGGCCGATGGTCTGTTTTTCGAACAGTTGCTTGGGGCTCAGCTTGATGCCCTGGCGTTTGGCGCGAGCGATGATTTGCAGGCTGAGGATCGAGTCGCCGCCCAGTTCGAAGAAGTTGTCGGTGCTGCCCACGCGCTCCAGTTTGAGCACGTCGGCCCAGATCGCCGCGAGTTTTTCTTCGATTTCACCCACTGGTGCGACGAAGTGTTGAGTGACCACGCCCGGCACCGGCAAGGCACGTTTGTCGAGCTTACCGTTGGCCGTCAGCGGCAATGTTTCCAGTAACACAATCTGTGTGGGAACCATGTAGTCCGGCAGGCACGCCTGCAATTGCTCGCGCAGCGCCTGCGCCTGCAAGGTCAGCCCCGCCGTTGGTACACACCACGCAACCAGTTGCAGACGCGTCGGGTCGTCATCCAGTGCCAGCGCCAGCACCGCCGCTTCGCTGACGCCGTCCAGGCCCAGCAACACCCGCGCGACTTCCGCCGGCTCCACGCGATAACCGCGCACCTTGACTTGGTCGTCGGCGCGGCCGATGAATTCCACCGTTTGCTGACGATTGCGGCGTACTCGGTCGCCGCTGCGATACACCCGCGCACCCGGCGCGCCGAACGGATCCGGCAGGAAGCGCTCGGCGGTCAGCCCTGGCTGATTCAGGTAGCCCAGCGCGACGCTGTCACCACCGATGTACAACTCGCCGGCCACCTGATCGGCAACGTTGTTCAGCACATCGTCGAGCACGTAAACGTGAGCGCCGGCCAGTGCGCTACCGACCGGTACGCTGCGCGTCAGGGTCAGATCACCGACTTCATGGGCCAGTACGCCCACCGTGGTTTCGCTCGGCCCGTAGTGGTTGATGATGCGGCAGCCCGGTTTGAGCTCGCGCACGCGCTCGACCAGCGCTGGCGAGCATGCTTCACCGCCGACGATCAGCGCGTGTTCCGGTAGCACGTCGGCAGCCCGCGTGGCCTGCAGCAACGCGGCCAGATGACCCGGGACGATTTTCAGCATGCCCACTTGATGCCTGGCCATGTACTCGGCAAACCGGTCCGGATCGAAGCCCAATTCTTCCGGCAAGACATGCAGCAGTCGCCCCGAACACAGCGCACCGAACAGCACGGTAAAACCAAGGTCGGCGGCGATGGTCGAGACCAGCGCCATGCTGGCGTCCGCTGTCGGCGCCAGTCGCTCAAGCACACCGCGCACATAACTGCCCAGCGCGCCATGGCTGACCAGTACGCCTTTCGGTTGCCCGGTGGAACCGGAGGTGTGAATCACATACGCCGGTGATTGCGCGCACAGCGTCACGGCGGGGCAAGTGTCCGGCATGGACTGCCACTGCTGCGCTGCAAAGGCGATGCCCTGACAACCATCGACCGCCAGCGCGGACACGCGTGCATCGCCGTCGGCGCACAACAGCAGCCGTGCTTTCGCAGCGCCGAGCATATGCTGCAAACGTGCGTCCGGCGCTTTGACGTCCAGCGGCATGTACACCGCACCCGCCTTGAAGATCGCCAGCACCGAAGTCAGCCAGTCCAGCGAACGCTCCATCAGCACCGCCACCGGCTGCCCATCGCGCACGCCTTGGGCGCGCAAATGATGGGCCAGCCGATTGGCCGCCTGATCCAGCACCTGATAACTCAAAGCCTGATTCAGGTCGCGCGCGGCCAGCGCTTCAGGCTGGCGGGCGACCTCACGATCCCAGTGCTGCAACACCGACAACGCCGGTTCGGCGGGTGCCGGGAGTGGCGCTGGCGAGATCTGCGCAACACTGTGCAACGGCGCTTGCGGCGCTTTCAGCAATTCGCTGAACAGACCGAGCAAGGCCGGCACAAAAGCTTCGACGGTTTCCGCCCGATAGAGGTCGCTGGCATAAGTCATCTGGCCGTGAATCAGCGTGCCGTCATCGGTAATGTCCAGCGCCAGATCGAAGTGAGTGCCATCCTTGTCCAGCGGATACTCGGCCACGCTCAGCCCGGGCAGCGCCATCGAACGCTGCTTCTGCATACCGACGTTCTGGTTGAACTTGGCCTGGAACAGCGGGTTGTGGCCCAAGGTGCGTTCTGCCACCAACTCGTCCACCAGTTGCTCGAACGGCAACTCTTGATGCGCCTGCGCACCGAACGCGGCTTCACGCACCCGCGCCAGCAAATCCTCGAAACTGCCGCGTTCATCCACCTCGCATCGCAGCACCTGAGTGTTGACGAAAAAGCCGATCAGCCCTTCGACTTCAGCACGGCCACGGTTGGCATTCGGCACGCCGACGCGAATGTCACGCTGCCCGGCCTGCCGCGACAGGAACAACGAGAACCCAGCCAGCACCAGCATGAACAGACTGATGCCCTGGCTACGGGCAAAGGCGTTGAGTTGCAGGGACAGCGGCGCACCAAAATCAAAACTCAGGGTCTGGCCCTCGAAGCTTTGCGTCAGTGGCCGGGCAAAGTCCGGCGCGACTTCCAGCAGCGGGTGTTCTTCACCCAGTTGCTGACGCCAGTAATCGAGTTGCCGTTCGCCCTCGCCGGCCTCCAGCCAGCGGCGTTGCCAGATCGCGTAGTCGGCGTATTGCAGCGCCAGCGCTGGCAATTGCGGTTCGCGTTCGAGGCTGAACGCCTGATAGCACTGGACGAATTCCTTGACCATCACGTCCATCGACCAGCCGTCAGAGACGATGTGGTGCATGCTCACCACCAGCACGAACTCTTCGTTGGCCAGCGCAAACAGACTGGCGCGCAGCAGCGGCCCGTGGCGCAAATCGAATGGCCGTGCGGTGACGCTCTGCACCTGTTGCGCCAACGCCTGCTCGCGCTCTGACGGCGGCAGCCCGGTCAGGTCAATGCGTTCCACGGCCAGGGGTTGCTGATCAAGGATGACCTGGTGTGGCTGATCACCGTCAGTCTGGAACACCGTGCGCAGGACCTCATGGCGCGCCACCAGGTGATCGAAGGAGCGCTGCAGCGCCGCTTCGTCCAGACGCCCGTTCAGGCGCAGGCCGGCGGCCATGTTGTAGGCGGCGCTTTGCGGTTCGAGTTGCCAGAGAAACAGCAGACGCTGCTGAGCGAACGACAACGGAATCGGCGCGACATCGTGCCGACTGACCGGCAGCGGCAACAGGCTGAAGTCCTTGCCGTCCTCGCGCAGCTTGGCCAGAAACAGCCGACGCTGTTCCAGCGGCAAGCCGACGAACCTCTTCGCGATACGTTCCGCCATGGTGCCGCTCATACTTCTTCTCCTTGCAAAGCATTCATGAACTGATCCATATCGGACCAGTCGTCGTTCGTTGCACTGTCAGCCAGTTGCGCCAGCACCCCCGCCAGTTCACCCAGCAGCGGTTTCTCGAACAGGCTGCGCAGCGGCAACACCACGCCCAATTGAGTTTTGATGCGCGCGATCACCTGCGCGGCCAGCAGCGAATGGCCGCCCAATTCAAAGAAGTGATCATCCAGACCGACCCGTGCCACTTGCAGGACCTCTGCCCAGATTTGCGCCAGTTGTTGTTCGGTATCGGTTTGCGGCGGGCGATAGTCGCCTTGCAGTTGACTCGGATCCGGTGCCGGCAAGGCCTTGCGATCGAGTTTGCCGCTCGGTGTCAGCGGCAGGTTTGCCAGCAACAGCAGATGGCCCGGCACCATGTAATCCGGCAGATTGGCTTGCAGCGCCGCGCGGATTTGCTGACGGAACGCCGTTTGCGTCGCTGCACTTTGCAGCACCGCCGGATCGCTGACCACGTAGGCCACCAGTTGCAAACCACCGCTTAGCGGAACTGCCAGCACCACCGCCTCGCGGATGCCGGGGCATTGCTGCAGGCGCGATTCGATTTCGCCCAGTTCGATGCGGAAACCGCGAATCTTCACTTGATGATCGACCCGGCCGATGTACTCCACTGCTCCGTCAGGTCGCAGTCGCGCGCGGTCGCCGGTGCGGTACAGGCGCTGGCCGTCGGCGAACGGGTCGGCGATAAAGCGCTCGGCGCTGAGGGTCGGCTGACGGTGATAACCCCGCGCCAGGCCAGGCCCGCCGATGTACAACTCGCCCACCGCGCCTTGAGGCAGCAGGTTCAAATCATCGTCGAGCACGTACAGGCGGCGTGCGTCGAGACCGTAGCCGATCGGGATGCCGCGCCACGACACGGCGTCGGCCGTCAGCGCGGTGCAGTCGTGAATGGTCGAAACCACCGTGGCTTCGGTCGGCCCGTAGGTGTTGAGCAAGCGCACATGGCCCAAACCGGCCTGTTGCCACAGGCGCAAACCGTCTACCGCCATCGCCTCGCCGCCGACGTGAATCTGCCGCAGCGCAGCGAAACCGGCCGGTGGATTAGCGGCGTATTCCTGCACCAGCCAATACCAATAAGCGGCCGGCAGATCAGCCAGGGTGATGCCATGTTCGACAATGACCTGATGCAACGCCGCGCTGTCCCACAACCGCGCATCACGCAGGACGACTGCGGCACCGTGACACAGCGGCGGGAAAAACTGCTCGACGAAGCCGTCGAAGCTGCTGGTGGCGAACTGCAAAACGCGATCGCCTTCGCGCAAGTCGCTGTAATCGATGGCGCGGGCGATGAACTCGCTCAACGCGCCATGACTGACCGCGACGCCTTTCGGGCGGCCGGTCGAGCCTGAGGTGTAGATCACGTAGGCGAGGTTTTGCGCGGCGACCGTCACAGGCAGATTGTCGGCAGGATCACTGTCGGCCAACTGCTCCAGACACAGGCAATCGACGTCATCCAGATCCGGCAGGCTGGCGAGGCTTTCGCGATCGGTCAGCAGCAGTTTCAGGCCACTGTCATCGAGCACGTGGCGCAAACGTTCGGCCGGTGTCTGCGGATCCAGCGGCACGTAAGCGCCGCCGGCCTTGAGCACCGCCAGCAATGCCACTGCCAGTTCCAGCGAGCGCCCCAGCGCCACGCCGACCAGCACGTCAGGGCCGACACCGCGAGTGCGCAACTGATGGGCCAGACGATTGCTGCGGGTGTTCAACTCGGCATAGCTGAGTGACGGCGACGGCTTGGTCGCGAGAATCACCGCCGCTGCCTGCGGCGTGCGCGCCACCTGCGCTTCGAACAGGGTCTGCACACTGGCGAAAACCGGTTCTGCCTTGGTGACTTGAATCAGTTGTGCACGTTCAGTCTCCGCCAGCAGTTCGACTTCGCCGACGATTTGCTGCGGATCACGGCACACGGACGCGAGGATGTTGCGCCAATGCCCGGCCATCGCGGCGATGGTTGCGGCATCAAAAATATCGGTGGCGTAGGTGAAGGCCGCGAACAACTGCTCACCCTCCTCGCGGGTGTCGAGCATCAGGTCGCTGGTGGCGGCATGTTGGCGACCGCTGCCGGCCAGTTGTGTTTCCGTCAAATAGCCCACCTGCAAACCGGACTCGAGTTGCACGTGCTGCAAGTCGGTCACCAGCGGCTGGTGGTTGAACATCACCTGGAACAGCGGGTTGTGGCTTTGGCTGCGCGCCGGTTGCAAGGCTTCGATCAAGGCGTCGAACGGCAGATCCTGATGAACCTGCGCGCCGAGTGCGGCCTGACGCAGGTTCTGCAACAGATCGGCAAAACGTGTTTGCGCGGTGACTTCGCTGCGCAGGATCTGCGTGTTGACGAAGAAGCCGATCAGCCCTTCGGTTTCGCTGCGGGTGCGGTTGGCGATCAGCCCGCCAACGCGAATATCGGTCTGGCCGCTGTAGCGATGCAGCAACGTTTTGAACGCGGCCAGCAACACCACAAACAGTGTCACGCCCTGACGCTGGGCAAGGCTTTTCAGCTCCTGACGCAGCGCTGCGTCGATCACCGTTTCCAGACGCGCGCCCTGATGACTGGATTGCGCCGGATAGGCACGATCGGTCGGCAGCTCCAGCACCGGATGCTCGTCGCCCAATTGCGTGCGCCAGTAATCCAGCTGACGCTCGCGCTCACCGGCCTCCAGCCAACTACGCTGCCACAACGCGTAATCGCGGTAATGCACGGTGAGCGCAGGCAACGACGGCTCGCGCCCCGCCACCCGTGCGTCATAGATGCGCATGAACTCATCGATGAGAATGTTCATCGACCAGCCATCGGCGATGATGTGGTGCAAGGTCAGCAGCAACACATGCTCCTGCTCGGCCAGGCGCAACAGGCGCAGACTGAGCAGCGGGCCATTCTCCAGATCAAAGGCTTGACCGGCCTCAGCCATCATGTGCTGTTGCGCCAGCGGCCAGCGCTGGGCTTCGGGCACCGCACTGAGATCGCTGATCGCCAGTTTCAACGGCTGCGGTTCAGCGACGCGCTGAACCGCGCGCTCACCATCCTGACCGAAGGTGGTGCGCAAGCACTCGTGCCGCGCCGCCAACTGACTGAACGCCTGCTCCAGCGCCTGCGCTTGCAAGTCTCCCGTAAGACGTACCGCCATTGGCAAGTTGTAAGCAGCGCTGTGCGGGTCCAGTTGCCAGAGAAACCACATCCGCTGCTGGGCATACGAAAGTCCGTCTCGCTCGGCGATCCCGTCACAGGCAGTCATGGGCAGCTGCGCAAAATCGATGCCCTCACGGGCCATACCGGCGAGGAACAAACGGCGTTTGTCCTGTGGCAGTTCGATAAAACGACGGGCTAGTTTCTGGGCGTCTGCGGCATTCATGCATGGGGTCCTTGCTGATCGGCGGCGTGACCAGGAGACCCGGTCGTATCAACAAGAACGAATGACAAACGCGATGATTTAGCGCGCTGGCGCAACAGCGGCCCGACGGTAGACACACAAATGCCGAAGCCGGTACGAGACCGGCTTCGGCAGCTTTACCAACAGACGTGGGAATTGCTCAGAGCGGACCTTGTGAATGCCCTTCAGCCATGGCGACAATCACTTTACGCGGACCTTCGAACGGCGAACGCGCGTGCGCCGAGAGCATGTTGTCGAGCATCAGCACATCGCCCTCCTGCCAGGGAAAGCTGATCGCGCACTCATCGAGCACCGCGCGAATCTGCGCCAGCACCTCGTCTTCAATCGCCGAGCCGTCACCGTAGTAAACGTTACGCGGCAAGTCTTCTTCGTCGACAATGTCCAACAGGCTTTCACGCACTTCCGCTTGCAGGTTGGAAATGTGGAACAGGTGCGCCTGATTGAACCAGACGTTGTCACCGGTCACCGGATGGACTGCCACCGCCTGACAGGTCTGGCGGGTGCGCAGTTCACCGTCATCCTTCCATTCGCAGACAATGCCGTGGGCCTTGCAGTAGGCCTCGACGACCTCGCGATCTTCGGTGTTGAACACGTCTTCCCAAGCCACATCCAACCCGTTGCCGAAGTTGCGCACATACATCAGCCCTTTGCTGACGAAGCGCTCGCGAATCGCCGCGGGAATACGCCGATAGACTTCACGGCTGTCGGCAATCGGCGTCTCGCCACCGGACTTTGCCGCGATCATGCTGTAGAACCAGATTTTCATCGGCCAGTCGCGGGAGTAGGCCTGCTCGTTGTGCAGCGGAATGCTCTGGTGCGCCGGGTATTCGGTCGAGGTGTACACGCCCTGCGTCACGTTGGTGCGCGGCGTCGAGCCGAATTCATAGTTCAACAGCGGATGGCCAAAACTCGCCGCGAACTGCCGGAACTGTTCGGCACCGTTCAGACGGAAACCGCGAAACAGTACCCCGCCGTCGCGCAGCAGATGCTCGTCCACCAGTTCTTTCAATTCATCGAACACTGCCAGCAATTCAGTGTCCGCATCGGTCGCTTCCACCAACAACGGCAAGCGCCCCCGTTGCGGCAGCAGTGGCCGAACGGAAAATCCCACAGCAACAGCCATGACTGGCCTCCTGTAATCACTCGATAGGTGAACCGCGCTAAAAGGCCGGCGCCGCTGCCTGGGCATGACGGCGGTGATGGACTTCCAGATGGGTCTTGATCGTGCGAATGACCCGGGCTTCGTGCTCATGAATGAAGAAGTGCCCACCGGTCATCATGTCCACGGAAAAACTGCCCAGGGTTTCCTTGCTCCAGCCGATCAGTTGCTCGGTGGTCGCGCGGTCTTCCTTGCCGCCCAGCACGTGCACCGGACAATTGAGCAAGGGCCGCTGCGCCGGTGTGAAACGCCCGCACATCATGAAGTCGGCGCGCAGCACCGGCAGGGTCAGGCTCATCAGCTCTTTGTTGGCCAGCACTTCTTCACTGGTGCCCTGAAAAGTGCGCAGTTGATCGATCAATTCCTCATCGCTGCGCGCTTCGGCAAAGCCGCGATCATAGTCACTGCGCAGGGTCGGCGCGGCCGTGCCGGAAGCGAACAGCGCCACCGGCTCCGGCGCACCGAGCTCGCGAAAAGCATGTGCCAGCTCGCACGCCAGCAGCGCACCGAGGCTATGCCCGAACAGCGCGTAAGGCGTTTGCAAGCCGGGCTTGTGCTCGCGGGCCAATTGCCGGGCCAGTGCACGCATGTCGATTTGCAGGGGTTCGTCGAATCGGGCACCGCGCCCGGGCAATTCCACCGGTTGCAGGTGCAACCACGACGGCAGTTGGCGCCGCCAGCGGCTGTAGACCATGGCGCTGGCGCCCGAATAGGGCAGGCACAGCAGTGTCAGCTTTGTCACCGCGTTTACCTCAATAGGGTTATCTGTAAAAGAGAACGGATGAGGTGACGCGGGAATTAGTCGGTTGGCCGATCACTTCAGATGACGGAAACTCTGCACCGCCGACGCGAGGACTACTGCCCCGGCAGCAATCGCCAAGCAAAAGCCGCTGCGTGCGCCGAAAGCATCGACCAGCGCGCCCGAACCAGCGGCGCCAATGGCAACGCCGATACTCAAACCAGTCACCAGCCAGGTCAGCCCTTCGGTGAGCTTGGCCGGCGGCACGATGCGTTCGACCAGTGCCATCGCGACAATCAAGGTTGGCGCGAAGAACAGGCCGGCAATGAATACTGCCAGCGCGAGGCCGATAATATTGCTCGCCAGCAACAGTGGCAGCGTCGTCACGGCCGTCGCCACCCCGCCATACAGAAACAATTGCGGCAACGGCAGTTTCGAGCGCATCGCCCCAAACGCAATCCCGGCCAGACACGAACCGATGGCATACACCGACAGCACAATGCTCGCCGCCGCCGGTTGCCCCTGTTGCTGAGCGAACGCGACGCTGACGACATCGACCACACCGACGATCACGCCCATGGCGATCATTAACGCCAGCAACAGCTGAATGTCCGTCGAACCAATGATTGAGCCGTGGTGCTCGAGGGCGTGCGGATGCACCGGCGGCTCGGTGCTGCGCTGGGCGACAAACGCCGTCACGCCGATCGCCAGCGCCAACAGCGCCGCCAGCGGCCCGGCCTCGGGGAACACCGCCACGCACAAGCCCACCGACAGCGGCGGACCGACAATAAAGCAGACTTCATCGAGTACCGACTCCAGCGCGTACGCCGTCTGCAGTTGTGGCTGGCCGCGATAGATTTCCGTCCAGCGCGCCCGCACCATCGCCGACATGCTCGGCATGCACCCGGCCAGCGCGGCGAAGACGAACAGCGTCCAGGTCGGTGCCTGCAAATGCGTGCACAGCAGCAACATCAACAGCGCCCCGCCGCCGATCAATGCCGATACCGGCAGAATCCGCCCCTGACCGAAGCGATCAACCAGCCGCGAAACCTGTGGCGCACAGAACGCCGTTGCCAGGGCGAACGTCGCCGCCACCGCACCGGCCAGCGCATACCCGCCCTTCAACTGCGAGAGCATGGTGATCACGCCGATACCGGTCATGGAGATCGGCATGCGCGCGATCATTCCGGCCAGCACAAAATTGCGTGCACCGGGGGCGTTGAACAATTCGCGGTAGGGGTTTGCCATGGGTTGCAGCCTCATCAAGGGCCGCCAAGTTGCCATAGGGTCGCGAGGCGTGGAAGCGAGGAATTGTTGGTGGAATGTGAAGGCCTTGCAGATCAAAAAATCGCAGCGTGCCGCAGCTCCTACTGGAGATCGCATTCCATGTAGGAGCTGCGGCACGCTGCGATCTTTTGATCTTCGAGCTGAACTCTCATCGCTCGCCACCAGTCAGCTTTATAAGCCCTCACTCAAGGCGAGACCCCGCATGCACATCTCCCTCACCGGACAAACAGCCCTGATCACCGGCGCCAGTTCCGGCATCGGCCACGCGTGCGCAAAAGCCCTCGCCGCCGCCGGCGCCGCAGTAATCATCAACTACAACCGGCAGGCAGAACCAGCCGAGGCACTGGCCCGACAGATCATTGCCGATGGTGGCCAAGCCATCGCCATCCGCGCCGACGTATCAAAGGAAAACGAGGTTGAACGGCTGTTCGCCGAAACCCTCGATGCCTTCGGTTCACTGGACATTCTGGTGGCCAACTCGGGTATGCAAAAAGACGCCGCCGCTGTGGATATGTCGCTGGACGACTGGAACGCAGTGATCGGCGTCAACCTCACTGGGCAGTTCCTCTGCGCCCGCGCTGCCCTGCGCATCTTCAATCGCCAAGGCATTCGTGAAGGCGTGTCCCGTGCGGCCGGCAAGATCATCCACATGAGTTCGGTGCACCAGCGCATTCCCTGGGCCGGTCACGTCAATTACGCCGCGTCCAAGGGCGGCGTCGACCAACTGATGCAGACCCTCGCGCAGGAAGTCAGCCACCAACGCATTCGTATCAACGGCATTGCGCCGGGGGCCATTCGCACGGCGATCAATCAAGACGCCACTGAAGGCGCTGCCGGCGAAAAGCTGCTTGAGCTGATTCCCTACGGACGCATCGGCGATGCTGAAGACGTCGCCAATGCGCTGGTCTTTCTCGCCTCCGACGCCTCCGATTACATCGTTGGCACCACCCTGTTCATCGACGGCGGCATGAGCCTCTATCCGGAGTTTCGCGGCAATGGCTGAGCATCACCTGGAACGACAAAGCCCGATCGACGCCCACGGCATCATCGGCGACATGCGCAGTGCGGCACTGATCAACGACCGTGGCAGCGTGGATTTTTTCTGCTGGCCGGAGTTCGACAGCCCGTCGATTTTCTGTTCGTTGCTGGACACCCCCGACGCGGGAATTTTCCAGTTGGCGCCAGACCTGCCCGATGCCCGCCGCGAGCAGATTTACCTGCCAGACACCAATGTTCTGCAAACTCGCTGGCTGAGTGAGCGCGCGGTAGTCGAGGTCACCGACCTGCTGCCGATCGCCGATAACGCAGACGATTTGCCGTTGCTGATGCGCCGGGTGCGCGTGGTCAGCGGTGAAGCGACCTTCCACGTGCGTTGCGCGGTGCGCCATGACTATGCCCGCGCCGCCACCCGCGCGCGGATGGACCAGCAAGCGGTGATCTTCAGTGCCGATGGCCAGCCATCGATGCGGCTGACCTCGGATCAACCACTGCACATCGAGACCGACGCAGCGGTAACCTCATTTACCTTGAAACAGGATCAGACAGCCGCGTTTCTGCTCGGCGGCGAAGACGATCCGCGCTTCGAGGAAGGCGCTGCGCAATTGTGCATGGAGCGCACGCTGAAGTTCTGGCGCGACTGGCTCGGGCAGTCAATCTATCGTGGACGCTGGCGCGAAATGGTCAACCGTTCAGCCCTTGCGCTCAAGTTGCTGACCTCGCGCAAACACGGCGCGATTCTCGCCGCCGCCACCTTCGGTCTGCCGGAAACGCCGGGCGGCGAACGCAACTGGGATTACCGCTACACGTGGATCCGCGACGCCTCGTTCACGGTGTACGCGTTCATGCGTCTGGGCTTTGTCGGCGAAGCCAACGACTACATGGGCTGGCTGCGCGGACGGGTCAGCGATTGCCACGGGCAACCGATGAAACTGAATATTTTGTACGCCATTGACGGGCAACAGGAATTGCCGGAAACCGAACTGACCCATCTGTCCGGACACGGCGGCGCGCAACCGGTGCGCATCGGCAATGGCGCGTACGATCAGATCCAGCTCGACATCTTCGGCGAACTGATGGACGCGGTGTATCTGGTCAACAAATATGGCGACGCGATTTCCCACGAGGGCTGGCGACACGTGCGCGAAGTGGTCGATCAAGTCTGTGAAACCTGGCAGACCACGGACGTCGGCATTTGGGAAATGCGCGGTGAGCAACATCATTTTCTGCACTCGCGGCTGATGTGCTGGGTGGCGCTGGACCGGGCCATTCGCCTGGCTTCGAAGCGCTCGCTGCCGGCCCCGTTTGCGCAATGGGACAAGACCCGGCAGGCGATTTACGCCGACATCTGGGACAACTTCTGGAACGAGGAGCGCGGGCATTTCGTCCAATACAAGGGCGGCACGGCGCTGGATGGCTCGATGTTGTTGATGCCGCTGGTGCGTTTCGTCAGCGCCAAGGATCCGCGTTGGCTCGCGACCCTCGCGGCCATCGAAAAGACCCTGGTGCGCGACGGCATGGTTTACCGCTATCGCAATGACGACAGCAATATCGATGGCCTGGCCGGCACCGAAGGCGCCTTCGCTGCGTGCTCGTTCTGGTATGTCGAATGCCTGGCTCGCGCGGGGCAGGTGGAAAAAGCCCATCTGGAGTTTGAGCAATTGCTGCGCTATGCCAATCCGCTGGGCCTTTACGCCGAAGAGTTCGACGCCCATGGCCGGCACTTGGGCAATACCCCACAGGCATTGACGCATCTGGCGTTGATCAGCGCGGCGAGTTTTCTGGATCGGCGTTTGAGCGGGGAAAAGAGTGAGTGGCAGCCTTGAACTCGTCCGATTCTTCGTCAGCGTCTGTCAGATAAATCGCATTTTAAACGCCTCTTGTGGGAAGCCGGCCTACACGCCACACACATCACCCAGCGCCGAGTTTCGGCGCTGGGCCTTGCAGCGGTTACCTGCGGCGACACTTTGTGTAAATCAATGCCCGCAAAAAACTCACAAACACCACGCCAAGCTCCCCTCGTAACTTGCACTTACACCCCGAAATACCTTGTTGCCAGCGGTTACATCCGCCCCTACCATCCACCGCAACGGGCACAGCGGAGCTGTCCAACAAAACCCGAATTCAAGGAACCAGAATGAGCCAGCACGTCCAGCGCAACATCGCCGCCCCTCTTCGCACGGGCCTGACCCGCACCCAGCTCTGGGAAGCTGCCGATCAGGGTCTGATCAAATGCTGGGAAGTCGGCCGACAGCGCGCCGCGCGTTTCCCCCATATCGCCCAACAGTGCCTCGACGGTGAACTGCCGGTGCTCGGCTGGAAAGGTGGCGTGAGTCGCAGCCTGAAAAAGCTCGAAAAATACGGCTCGCTGAAATACCTGGCGCAGTGGCAAGGCTTGCGCGGCGAGGATCTGAATATTGATTTGAGTGAAGAGCGTTCGCTGACGTGCTCGCGGACGAAGATGGTGGTGACGTTTACCCCGGACCGGACGAAGTACTTTAATCAGATGGCGGAAGCCGAGGCTTAGCCGTACGGAAGTCCGCTCGGTAGCAATCCGGGAACAGCGCGCAGACGCCGTACTGGGCATCCAGATCGGCCATGTGCTGGTAAAACTGCTCAATTTCCCAGAACGTCTCATCCGCGACGGTGATCAAGTAGAAGTAACTGAGTTGATGATCATTGGGCAGCACCAGCGCAAACTCTGGCAGCGCGTCCATCCTCGGCGCATTGGCCAGCGCCGTGAGCATAGGTGTCGGCGCCTGGGACAACTGTTCGAAGTACTTCGCTTTATAAGCCGCCAGGCCGATAGCTTCGCCCTTGGCCCTGGCATCGATCAGTTGCGCCAGGTTGGCGCGGCGCTGCTGCCAGTACGCGGCTGGCAGGTCGACATTCATTTGTTGTTTATGCTTGGCCACTGCCTCATCTGCAGAGATTTGGCGTTTTGGTTCGCCCGGCTCGGCGGCGGCGCGTGCGTCGAGTTCCTTGAACGACAGCATGATCGTCGACTTGGCAAACATGCGCTCCATCAGTTCACGGCGTTGCGGGGTGTCCGGCAGTGACGGTGGCGGTGAAGCACAACCAGCCAGCATCGCGACGAATACCAGCAGAGCAAGCAGCGATTTGAGTGACATGCATCGTCCTTGAAGTCGGTCGGCAGAATTAGCTGTGCAGTCTATCTGAACCCGGAGATAGCCCCGCCGGAAATGCTCAAGGCATTACCGGATCTACTGCAGTGCTGAGCGAAAACCGCTCGCGATACGCCTGCGGCGTCACGCCAATCGCCCGTAGAAAGCTACGGCGCAAGGTTTCTTCACTGCCAAATCCGCAATTGGCCGCGATCCGTTTCACCGGCAGGCCGGTGTCGCTGAGCAAGCGCCGCGCCGTCTCGACACGGATCAGTTCAATCGCCCGCGCCGGGGTCTGGCCTGTGTCGGCACGATAATGGCGGGTGAAACTGCGTTCGCTCATGCCCGCCTGCTCGGCAAGGGTCGGCACGCCAAGATCGCAGGTCAGGTTTTCGGCGATCCACGCGTGCAGTTCATCAAACCGATTGCCCTGATTCTGCAGTGACAGGGTCACGCTGAACTGCGATTGCCCACCGGGGCGCTTGAGGAACACCACCAGATGGCGGGCGACGTCCAGCGCGATGTCGCTGCCCAGATCTTCTTCGACCATCGCCAGAGCCAAGTCGATGCCGGCGGTGACACCTGCCGAGGTCCAGACCGGGCCGTCGTTGATGAAGATCGGATTGGCCTCGACTTGCAGTTTTGGGTGCTGCTGCGCCAGTTGTTCACAGCGGGTCCAGTGGGTGACGACTCGGCGACCGTCGAGCCAGCCGCTGGCTGCCAGCAAAAACGCGCCGGTGCAGACCGAGGCCACGCGTCGACATTTGGCGGCGTGTTCGCGCACCCAATCCACCAGCGCCATGTCTTCAGCCGCCGGATAGATGCCCCAGCCGCCGGCGATGATCAACGTATCGCTGGGCGCTTCGGGCAACGGTTCGGCCAACACCGCCAGACCAGCCGACGACATCACCGCCCCGCCGCCGCTGGCAATCACGCTCGGCGCATACGGAATGGGCAAACGGCGCTGACGGGCGATGTCGTTGGCCGAAGCGAACACCTGCAATGGCCCGGTGACGTCGAGAATCTGCATGTTGGCAAACGCGAGTACGTGGATGGCTTTGGGCATTTGGCGTAATTCGTGGGGTGATTGGCGTATGCGCCAGAACCTACGCGCCTACAGTGAAGCCGTCCACCCCTTTTCATGGAGCAAGAACAATGACGCTGCAGATCGGTTTTCTATTGTTTCCGCAGGTTCAGCAACTCGACCTGACCGGGCCGTACGACGTGCTCGCCTCGTTGCCGGGCGTGCAGGTGCATCTGATCTGGAAGGATCTGATGCCGGTCACCGCCAGCACCGGCCTGCTGCTGAAACCGACCATCACGTTTGAGGATTGTCCCAATCTGGATGTGATCTGTGTGCCCGGCGGTGGTGGCGTTGGGGCGTTGATGGAAGACCTAGTGACGCTGGACTTCATCAAGCGTCAGGCTGCTCAGGCGAAGTACCTGACATCGGTGTGCACCGGTTCGCTGGTCCTCGGCGCCGCGGGCCTGCTGCAAGGCAAACGCGCGACCACGCATTGGGCGTATCACGATCTGCTGCCGACGCTGGGCGCGATCGCGGTGAAGGATCGGGTGGTGCGTGACGGCAATCTGTTTACCGGCGGCGGGATTACGGCGGGGATCGATTTTGCCTTGGTGTTGGCGGCTGAGTTGGTGGATGCCGACACCGCGCAACTGATCCAGTTGCAACTGGAATATGCGCCGGCGCCGCCGTTCAACGCTGGCAGCCCGGAGACTGCGCCGGGGGCGATTGTCGATGAGGCCCGTTTGCGCGCCGCGCCATCGCTGAAGCTGCGCACGGAAATCACCGAGCGTGTGGCCGCGAAACTTAACCTGCACTGATTCCCAGCCATCCACAAAACCCTGTGGGAGCTGGCTTGCCAGCGATAGCGGTGTACCAGTCGATGAAGATGTCGGCTGTGCAGGCCTCATCGCTGGCAAGCCAGCTCCCACAGGGGACCAGTGTTGGTCACAGGTTCGCGCACTGTCCCGGTTTGCCACCACACCTTCACTTGTCCCCACGCCCCCACCCGTGTAGAAAGCCCTTCCACAAAATTTGCACAGGGACTTTCGATGAAGGCTTTGCCATGGCTCTATCTGGCGCTTCTCAGCCTCGGTTACGGATGGGCGCTGAGTTACGGTCACCTTGGCTGGCTGGCGTTGATTTCCGTTGGCCTGCTGGTATTCGCAGGCTTTGCCGTGCGCCAACAACAGGTGCCGGTCGCACGTTTTCTCGGTCATGGCCTGTTTATCGTGCTGGCTTTGGCGCTGGCCCTGCATTGGCTGCCGGGTTTCGCCAACGGTCGCGCCATTGACCCGCAGCGCTTCACCGACAACGCCGTGCCGTTTTCGATGTACCTGAATCTCGACAAACCACTGATTGGCTTCTGGCTGTTGCTGGTCTGCCCGTGGATTGTCGGGCGACGTTCGTTACGTCTGAGCGTGTACGCCACCGCCCTCGCCCTGACGCTGAGCGCAGTTCTGGCCCTTGGCGGTGCGCTGTTGCTGGGTGTGATTGCCTGGGCGCCGAAGTGGCCGGATCAGGCGTGGCTGTGGGTGCTGAACAACCTGCTGCTGGTGACTTTGGTCGAGGAAGCGCTGTTTCGCGGCTATATACAGGGCGGCCTCAGCCAGCGCTTCAAACACCTGCCGTACGGTGAAAACCTCGCCCTGCTGCTGGCCTCGCTGCTGTTTGGTCTGGTGCATGCCGGCGCAGGCTGGACGTGGGTGTTGCTGGCGGGTCTGGCGGGTGTCGGCTATGGTCTGGCCTACCGTTTTGGCGGGCTCGGCGCGGCGATCGCCACGCATTTCGGCCTGAACCTGCTGCATTTCGGTTTGTTCACCTATCCGATGCTCGCTGGCTGAAGCAAGCGCCGTTTTGCGACGCTGTGCTGATTATTGAAAAAAAATTTCAATAAAAAGCTGTCACCGCCGACAACCTTTCAAAGCCTTGCGGATTGAAAAACCATGCGTAACAACCAGCCCATTACACAACGCGAACGGACTTTCCCGGCTCAGCAGCGGTTGATCTCCACAACCGACGCCAAGGGCGTGATCACCTACTGCAACGACGCCTTCGTCGAGATCAGCGGGTTTTCGCGTGAAGAACTGATCCGTGCGCCGCACAACCTGGTCCGTCACCCCGACGTCCCGGCGGCGGTGTTTTCGCACATGTGGGGCACACTGAAACAAGGCTTGCCATGGATGGGCATTGTCAAGAATCGCTGCAAGACCGGTGACCATTACTGGGTTAACGCCTATGTAACACCGGTGTTCGACGGCAATCAGGTAGTCGGTTACGAGTCGGTGCGGATCAAACCCACCGCCGAACAGATCCGCCGTGCCGAAGCGCTCTACCAACGCATCAACCAAGGCAAGTCGGCGATCCCTTCCAGCGACAAATGGCTGCCGGTGCTGCAAGACTGGCTGCCGTTCATTCTGGTCAGCCAACTGAGCTTCGTGATCGGCGCGACCCTGAACTCGCAGTGGGGCTTCGCCCTCGCCGCCGGTCTTTCGGTGCCGCTGGGTCTTATGGGCCTGCAATGGCAGCAACGCGGGCTCAAGCGCCTGCTACGTCTGGCCGAACAGACCACCTCTGACCCGCTGATCGCGCAGATGTACACCGACAGCCGTGGCGCGCAGGCGCGTCTGGAAATGTCGATTCTCAGCCAGGAAGCACGCCTGAAAACCTGCCTGACCCGTCTGCAGGACACCGCCGAACACCTGACCGATCAGGCCAAGCAATCCGACCGACTGGCACACAGCAGCTCGACCGGCCTGGAACGTCAACGCGTGGAAACTGAACAAGTCGCCACCGCCGTCAACCAGATGGCCGCGACCACTCAGGAAGTGGCGAGCCACGTGCAGCGCACCGCTGACGCGACTCAGGAAGCCAATCGCCTGACCGGTCGCGGTCGTGACATCGCCGGCGAAACCCGCGAAGCCATTCAGCGCTTGTCCGTGGTTGTTGGGGAAACCGGCCTGACCGTGACCCAACTGGCCAAGGACAGCGACGAAATCGGCGGCGTGGTTGATGTGATCAAAGGCATCGCCGACCAGACCAACCTACTGGCACTGAACGCTGCGATCGAAGCCGCGCGTGCCGGTGAGATGGGCCGTGGCTTTGCCGTGGTGGCTGACGAAGTGCGTCAACTGGCGCAACGCACCAGCGAATCGACCGGGCAGATTCATGCCCTGATCGCCAAGTTGCAGCAGACGGCTTCGAGTGCCGTGCAAACCATGGAAGCCGGGCATCGTCAGGCTGAAGAAGGTGTGGCGCGAGTGCTGGAAGCGGATCAGGCGTTGGTCGGGATCAGTGAAGCGGTGGCCAACATCACCGACATGACCACGCAGATTGCTGCGGCGACGGAAGAGCAAAGTGCGGTGGCTGAAGAGATCAGCCGCAACATCAGCAATATTTCGGAGCTGGCGGATCAGACGTCGGAACAGGCGCATAACTCGGCGTTGCTGAGTGAAGAACTGACGAAGACGGCTAACACGCAATACTCGTTGGTGGAGCGGTTTAACCGCTGATTGTTCTAGCAGGATAAAAAAACCGGACAGCGAAAGCTTCCGGTTTTTTATTACCTGAAAAAAAGAAAAAGGCGAAAATGCACATTCCGCGAACTTTGTCTAGCTGACAACTCTGACAGTAGACAACATTCTAACAACTGAATATCTATGAAATACCGCTCGATCAATCGACGGGATACCCCCTACGAGACAGAAGGATTTCATCGTGAACTTCAGAGATTTTTATAACGAAGAAAACACCCCTCAGACAAATAACTTCGAAACAGAGGACAACGAATTTCAGTGGCAGATCGATTCTTTATCCACCGAAGCGCAAAGAACATTATTCTATAAATCAAGCACGACAACTAACAACTTATGGATATTTTACGGTTCCGTAGGCTCCGTCGACTCAGAGAATCTTTTTGGTTTTATGCTCGCAGTGCCGTATATCAACGAAGACATACTGAAAGACACTTATACACTTGCAACGGGCTTGTACTGTGACCACAGACATTCAATCAATAAGGGCGGACTGAAAGGCTGGCGAGTTATCCCAGCGGGTGATGCGACATTGAGCATTAAGCTTGATCCTGTACAAGGGACTGTTGAAGGTGAATTCGAAGCGACATTTACAAAAACAAAACCCGACGACACGCCCGAACAAATAAGACCCAAAGGTACTTTCAATTTAAAAAGAGATGACTTGAAAGCCAAACAGTATTTTGAGGCATTGCCGGATACTGTTTGATGTACCGCAAAGAAATAGCGGGAAGTTGGCCTGTGATTTTTTGGTGTTGTCTGTGATGCCGCTTTCGCGAGCAGGCTCGCTCCTACATTTGGACCGGGTGCATCAGTGAGAGGTTGGTTAGTCGTCAGGCCGTC